>CAYOKA010000001.1:0-37011 GCA_964404395.1 uncultured Oscillospiraceae bacterium
CTTGCTGCTAAGGATATATTCGTGTTGTATTCAGATAAAATGCGGAAACTCAAAATGTTAATTGTATTGACCTTAATTTTCTATTGATGTACAATGCAGATAATTTCTTATATATGACTAATTGGTTAGTGTATGCCCTAATATTCATGGGGATACACATATTTTTGTGGGAGTGAAAACAATGAAAATAATTATCATCGGTGATGGTAAGGTAGGATATAGTTTGGCAGAGAGCCTTTCTAAGGAAAACAATGATGTTACTATCATTGACAAAAACCCTGAGGCTCTAAAAAAGGCCAGTGAGTTTTTGGATGTTATGTGTATCAGAGGAAACGGAGTTAGTACAGGCATACTCATGGAAGCGGGAGTCAGAGAGGCCGACCTGCTTATTGCCGCAACAACAAGCGATGAGATGAACATGGTTTGCTGCCTTACAGGTAAAAAGCTTGGAGCGCACCATACTATTGCCAGGATAAGAGATCCGGAATATGCCAGTGAGTTGTCCATACTCAAAAGGGACCTTGGACTGGACATGGTAATCAACCCTGAGCAGGCCTGTGCAAGCGAGATTGCTCGCGTGCTCAATTACCCTTCGGCCGTAAATGTTGAATCTTTTTCAAAGGGACGCGTTGAATTGGTGGAAATTAACGTGACAACACAGATGTCTATCGCAGGAATGAAGCTGCGGGACATTAATGGAAAAATTTCTTCCTCCATTCTTATTGGCGCTGTACAAAGGGAGGATGAAGTATTTATTCCCAATGGAAATTTTAAAATTCTTGATAATGATCAGATATATGTAATCGGCAAGCCCTCAAACATTCTCGATTTTTGTGCTCGTATTGGCATATATGCCCAAAAGGTTAGAAATGTGATGATAATAGGCGGTGGAAGGATAGCTTACTATTTAGCCGGGTATCTTGAGGAGACCGGAATGAAGGCGAAGATCATTGAAATTGACAGGGACAGATGCATTGAGCTGTCTGAGTTGCTTCCTAGTACATTAATTATAAATGGTGATGGCTCGGATGAAACTGTTCTTAATTCGGAAAATCTAAATGATATGGATGCGTTTGTATCTCTTACAGGACGGGATGAAGAAAATCTCATGGCTGCATTACTCGCAAAACAATGTGGTATTAATAAAGTTGTGGCAAAGATTAACAGGACTAATTATGCTTCTGTAATGAAAACACTGGGAATCGATAGCATTGTAAGCCCAAAACAGATTACGGCAAATGGTATCATAAGATTTGTAAGAGGATTGAAAAATGCGATGGGAAATCCTGTAGAAACGCTTTATAAAATAATCGACGGCAGGGCGGAAGCGGTTGAATTCATAGCCAACCAATTCACAAAGTTTTTGGATAAGCCGCTAAAGGATATTAAGCTGGTGCAGGGTGTATTGGTAGCTGCAATCGTCAGAAAGAATGAGATTATTATTCCTCACGGAAAGGATATTATAAAACAGGGCGACAGCGTAATTTTGATTGCAAAGGACAAACAGTTTTCGGACTTTAATGATATTATTGCTCCCGGGGGGAATGTCTGATGAACTTTAGAATGATTTTACGAACCCTCGGAATTGTTTTTTGCGGTGAGGCAGCTCTTATGGTGCCTTCATTGATTGTTTCCTTAATTTACGGCCAGGAGGATACACAGGCCTTCCTGATATCAATATCGATTTTGCTTGTTGTTAGCTTTATACTCTATAGAGTCAAGCCTGTCACAACAGATTTATACGCAAGGGACGGCTTTGCAATCGTGTCATTGTCATGGCTTTTTGTTGCTTTTTTTGGAGCACTGCCCTTTATATTTAGCGGGGCAATTCCATCCTTCATAGATGCTTATTTTGAGACCGCCTCCGGCTTTACAACTACCGGAGCCACTATACTACAAGAAATAGAGAGCCTCCCGAAGGGGATACTATTTTGGAGGAGCTTTACTCATTGGGTCGGCGGGATGGGCGTGCTTGTTCTGATGTTGGCGGTGTTACCCTCTGTAAGAGCCACCTCCATACACATCATGCAGGCTGAGAGCCCCGGTCCAAGCCCGGGAAAGCTTGTTCCGAAGATAGGCCAGTCCGGGAAAATACTATATCTTATTTATTTCGGGATGACGGCTATTTTGATAGCATGCCTCCTTTTGGCGGGAATGCCCTTGTACGATTCCCTGGTTCATGCCTTTGGAACAGCGGGCACTGGTGGATTTTCCATAAAAAACGCCAGCATAGGCGCATATAATAGCGTGGCTATAGAAGTCATCATCACTATATTCATGTTCTTATTTGGCATAAATTTTGCTCTGTATTATCAGTCCTTCAAAGGTAATATCAGGAACTCGTTGAAGGACGTAGAATTTCGCTTTTACGCGGGGATTGTACTGGTCTGTATTTTATTAATTACACTTGATCTTAATGCAAATGTATTCAATTCCATAGGAGAATCCCTAAGATACGCTTCATTCCAAGTGAGCACCATCATCTCAACAACCGGATATTCTACGACCGATTTTAACCTGTGGCCATCCTTTAGCAAATCTATACTAATAATGCTGATGTTTATCGGTGCCTCTGCCGGATCGACCGCCGGTGGCATTAAGTGTATCCGTATTGTACTGCTGTTTAAAGTCATCCGACGGGAAGTATTAAGAATAATACATCCAAGATCCGTGCATGTTGTAAAAGTAAACGGAAAGGCCGTTGATGAAGAGATACTGTCAGGCGTTACGGTATTTTTCTTTGCCTTTGTTTTGATTTTTACTTCGGCAGTGTTGGTTGTATCTCTGGATGAGAAAGACATGATTTCTAACTTTACAGCAGTTGCGGCTTCTATTGGAAATATTGGTCCGGGGTTGGGCGTTGTCGGCCCGATGGGTAACGTCTCAAGCTATTCGATGCTCAGCAAGATGGTATTATCCTTCTGCATGATTGCCGGAAGACTGGAGATTTTCCCGGTGCTATTGCTCTTTGCACCGACCTTCTGGAAACGCGTCAACATTTGATTGCTAGATAGAAAAAGAAAATTTTGTTACGAATAAAATCACTTCAGTTGGACAGATTAATAGCGTAAGGAACATAACGGTTGAGCCATGACTTGTATATTTTCCGTGCCGGTGAGTATATAAGTTTGCCGAAGACTGTATATGCAAGCTCTGGTGGCTCTGTATTGAAGTCAGAGGAAGATTCTGTACGGTGGGGGAGAGTTCTGTTATAGTTGATTTTGTTTTTCTATTTTTATTATAACAGGATGCCAACTTATTGTTCAGGGTCGAGCGAAGATCTTGCAGGGTGGCGTAATGGTTGTACTTAACTGAAAGGTTTTGTATGGCTGTGCAGGTATTCTGCCTGGTCGAACAAACCATCATTATGGGTTATGGACTGTTCATTCATAGTTGAAAGATTATGCTTGGATAGTATGTTATCTGTAATGGTGCAAGGTAAACTGTTACGTTCCTTACTTTTTTATTTTTTGTTCTCCCTCATATTACAAAGCAGTTTGTCACAGAATCACTCCATAAATAATAGTACCCGCTAGGCCTGCAACAAGCAATACATAGATTGGATTAAGTTTAAATTTTCTAAGCAAAAACAAGGTTGCGGCAAAAATAAGTGCAGCTATCCAGTTGAAGTCGGAGACCTGCACAGGAAATGCGTTCTTGTTAAACAGTGCGGTCAAAAGTATTGATAGACCGGCTGAAGCAATTAATGCAACTACTGCGGGACGGAGTCCCTTTATGATTCCCTGGACCATGTTAATTCCCTTAAATCTATAGTATAGTGTAGCAAGAATTAAAACAATAATACAGGAGGGAGTGATGCATCCTATTGTTGCAATAATGGCACCCGGGATTCCTGCAATTTTAGTGCCGACAAAGGTAGAAGCATTGATAGCGATTGGGCCGGGAGTCATCTGCGATACGGTCAGTACATCCATGAATTCCGTTGGTGTCAGCCAGGAATTAATCTCAATTACCTGTTCCTGTATTAGCGGAAGAGCCGCATATCCGCCACCAAAGCTCAAAAGGCCTACCCAGAAAAAGCTTAAGAATAATTGCAGGTATATCATTTATGAGTCTCCTTCTTATCTTCGTGCAACTGCTCTGCCGGGGCATTTTTTGCCTTTTGTCCAGAAAGACGGTTTGTGCGAAATGTTGTATGAGCACCCAGCGCCCCGCAAATCAAAAGTATGATGACGATGTTGATATTGAGGAAGGCCGCTGCAATGAAGGCCAGTACCATAACTGCAACAGGAAGTATACGTTTGTTTTTAATGACCTTAGATGCCATGTTAATAATAACGTCAACAATGACCGCAGCTACACCTGCCTGCATGCCCAAAAGGAGCGCCTTAATGATTGGATTGTCGCGGAACGCTATGTAGAAGTAGGATACCACTGTAATAGTAATTAATGGCGGCAGTACTGTTCCAAATACGCTCAGTAGTGCACCGGGAATTCCGGCCATGCGGTACCCGACAAGAATGGAGGTGTTTATAGCAATGGGGCCGGGGGCTGATTGCCCGATTGCCACCAAGTCCAGCATTTCATCCTCTTCTATCCATTTTAGTTCCTCCACAAAGCGCTTTTGCATCAGCGGTACGATAACATATCCGCCGCCAAATGTAAAAGCGCTTAATGTAAAGGTTGATGTAAACAGCTTCCAAAAGAAGTGCTTACCTTTTTTTGCGGGAATTTTGTCCATTATTCTTCAACCTTGATTACTGAAACAGGACATTCTTCCTCAGCCTCTTTAGCGCTGTCTTCTGCTTCCTCGGGAACCTCATCTACATAGACCTCGGCAAGTCCGTCGTCAGCCATTCTGAAAACCTCAGGACAGGTCACGGTACAAAGCTCACATGCTATACATCCATCTCTATCAATCGAAGCAATCATTTGAAATCTCCTTCACAATATTATTTATCAATATGTTTACCACATTATTATATCATGTATTCAAAAAATCAAAATATCGTTGACAGAGTTTTGTCCAAAAGCTATAATGGAAGAAGTATTTGTTAGGAAATAGTATATTATTTAAGTGATTACTAAAACATAAGCCCAATTTTACTTGGAATTACTCTAAAAGCATAGCACTAATCTAGAAGCCTGACATTAATCAAAAACTTTTTATTGGAGGACGTAATGATTAACTCAAACAAGGCAAAAATGGTATTAGACAAGGATTACAGAATTGGACAAACGGATAAACGTCTTTTTGGCTCCTTTATTGAGCATCTGGGACGGGCTGTATATGGCGGAATATATGAGCCGGGTCACTCTATGGCTGATGAAATGGGATTTAGGAGAGATGTTATCGAGCTTGTCAAGGAATTAAACGTGCCGATTATAAGATACCCCGGGGGAAATTTTGTATCCGGCTATAATTGGGAGGACGGTGTCGGGCCACTGGATAAAAGGCCAAGAAGGACAGAATTGGCATGGATGACAGTGGAGACCAATGAGGTGGGCACGAATGAATTTGCCAGCTGGGCTAAGAAGGTAGATTCAGAGGTAATGATGGCAGTCAACCTGGGAACCCGCGGACCTGATGAAGCTCGGAATATGATAGAGTATTGCAATCATCCGGGCGGAACCTTTTTTAGCGATTTGAGAAAAGCACATGGCTATGAGCAACCTCACAATATAAAGACATGGTGCCTGGGCAATGAAATGGATGGACCATGGCAGATTTGCCACAAGACGGCGGAAGAGTACGGAAGGACAGCGGCAGAAACTGCAAAGCTGATGAAATGGATTGATCCTACAATCGAACTGGTGGCATGCGGGAGTTCAGGTTATTCCATGCCTACCTTTGGACAATGGGAAGCTACAGTACTCGAACACACATATGAGCATGTTGACTATATATCTCTTCATACATATTATGGAAACAGGGACGATGATACGGCAAACTTCCTGGCAAGAACCTTGGATATGGATGAATTCATCAAATCAGTTGTTGCAACCTGTGATTATGTAAAGGGCAAGAACAAATCAAAGAAAACTATCAACCTGTCATTTGATGAGTGGAATGTATGGTACCATTCGAACGATGCTGACAAGAAGATTGAAAGATGGTCTATAGCACCGGCCCAGCTGGAGGACATTTATAATTTTGAAGACGCTCTTCTTGTGGGAGGAATGCTGATCACGCTTCTCAAGCATGCAGATCGTGTTAAGATGGCTTGTCTGGCACAGTTGATTAATGTCATTGCTCCGATTATGACTTCTGATAGTGGGGCATGGAGGCAGACAATCTTCCACCCATTCATGCAGGTCTCCAATTTCGGAAGAGGTACGGTTCTCAACTCAGTTATTTCATCTCCGAAATATGACACTAAGGATTTTACCGATGTGCCTTCTCTTGAAGCAACAGCAGTTTATAACGATGAGACCGAAGAAATCACGGTATTCGCTTTGAATAGAGATATGAACGGTAGTCTGGAATTTGAGTGTGCCCTCAATGGCTTTGAAGGTTATAGAGTGATTGAGCACTCTGTGCTTGAAAATACGAATATGAAGGCAATAAACACAGAAGCTTCCCCCAATGCTGTTAAACCTCATAACAGAGGCAATGCAGCAATAATGGACGGAAATCTAAAAGCCAGTCTACCTGTTTTGTCATGGAATATGATAAGACTGTCCGGTAGGCCATAAAAATAGCCGGAGATAAGTAACTATGAAGAAAAGCGTAAGGATACTAATTGCTCTATTAGCTTTGTCAGCCATTGTTTTATTCCTATGGGGCAATCGAATCTCTGATGGCTTGAAGGCTGTATTGCCGCACATGTTACAGAGGGAAGCTATAGGCGATACAGCTGGAAAAGCCCCGGGGGCGCTAAATGATGAATCGTCTCATGAGCTTGATGATGGTCTAAATAAAGCCCGACCCGATGGGCAAGCCGGTTCGCACACCGGTGAAAAGGCCTCTGACAACAGGGCTGATTATTTAATCAACGAAGAGGGTGCAAGTGTCCTTGAGAGGATACTTGTGCCTGAGGGGTTTGAAAGGGTATCTATTGAGGAAAACTCATTTGGAGAATACCTTAGAAACCTTCCGTTGAAGCCTCACGGGGCAAAGGTTATATATTATGACGGAAGAACGAAGCCGCTGGATGTTCATGCTGCGGTGCTGGACCTGGATGTAGGAGAACGAGATTTGCAGCAATGCGCTGATTCAATTATTCGCCTGCGGGCTGAATATCTTTACGGAAAAGGTCTTTATGACAGGATTCATTTTAACTTCACAAATGGTTTCAATGCCGACTATTCAAAGTGGATGGATGGGCATAGGATAAAGGTTAGCGGAAACAATGTGCAGTGGGTAAAACAGGGTACCCCGGGATTCGATTATATCAGCTTCAGGAAATATCTTGATATGGTATTTGCCTATTCAGGCACGCTTTCTCTTTCAAAAGAAATGAAAAACATCACGGTTGAGGAAATGCAGCCTGGGGATGTATTCCTGAAAGGGGCATTGCCTGGGCATTGTGTAATTGTGCTTGACATGGCTGAAAACAAGAAAACACAAGAGGTTATATTTATAACGGCACAGGGCTATATGCCCGCTCAGGAGATGCATATACTGAAAAATCCAGCTAATGAAGAGGGAAATCCATGGTACTCATTGGATTTTGGGGATGAGCTAATCACTCCTGAATGGACCTTCACAAATGATCAGCTTTACCGATTCGAGGAGTAGTCCCACTGCTTATGATAGTATGGGCAAAAGCCTTAGTATAGAATATATGAGATTGGCAAATATGATAAATATACTGAAAATAGCAGATGGCTTTGCCGAAGTACTTGATACAGCTATGTGGTTTTTGATAAGCTTGTGAAGAATAAGTGAAATAGAACAGGGAGAATGAATAGTGGATCTAAGTAAAGCAAGGTATGAATTGACAGCTGTCAAACCAAGCCAGTATCCTGCAGGAGCTATGCCTGAGATAGCACTGGTCGGCAGATCAAATGTAGGGAAATCAACTATTATTAATAGCCTCTTAAATAGAAAGGGTATTGCCAGGGTTTCATCAGAGCCCGGCAAGACCAGAGGCATTAATTTTTATTATATTGACGACATGTTTTACCTCGTTGATCTTCCCGGCTATGGGTATGCCAAGGTTTCAAAGAAAGAAAAGGCTTCATGGGGAGATATGATCAATACATATTTGTGCTCCCGCCCTCAGCTGAAGATGATAATAATGCTTGTTGATATCAGGCATAAGCCTACCGGGGATGACGAAATCATGTACAAGTGGATTTTAGGACGGGATCTTAACAATATTGTGGTTGCCACAAAGGCTGATAAAATTCCGAGGGGACAGGTTCGTGGCAGACTTGTTGAAATTAAGAAGTCATTAGGCTTATCGGATGCAAGCGTAGTGATTGCCTATTCGTCTCAGACAAAACAGGGAAGGGACGAAACCTGGGAAGCAATCAAAACAATCCTGGAAGGTGACAATGGATGATATATTCATTTGCCCCGATTATAGATGAAAGCTGCAAGCTATTACTACTGGGAACCATGCCGGGGGTTGAATCCCTGAGAAGGCGGCAATATTACGGAAATGAACGCAACGCCTTCTGGCGGGTAATCTATGGGCTCTTTGGCAAAGAGCCGGATGAGAGCTATGAAAAGAAAAAAGCCTTTCTATTGGAGCATTCAATTGCTCTGTGGGATGTGCTGGAGGCATGTGAGAGGGAAGGCAGCAGCGACGGTAATATCAAAGATCCTGTTCCCAATGATTTTGCAAGCCTTTATTTGCAGTATCCTAACATAAGAAGCGTATGTTTCAATGGAAGATTCGCAGGCAAATTATACGAGCGTTTTGTTGAGAAGCGGGGCGTTATTATTTCCGACAAAGCCTTTTACTATTTGCCCTCAACGAGTCCTGCCTATACGATTGCCTTTGAGAAAAAGCTTGAGCAATGGCGGGCTATTCTACATCCTGTTATACTTTTTTAACGAACCTGTAACCAAATTGCGCCAAAAATTATGATATAATAGGCATATATCTATGTCGAGATGCGGATTATTATTAAACCGCATTGTACAAAGGAAAAGGGGGATTCATATGAAAGGCCGATTTAAAGCCATATCTATTGTAGTTCTGATATTACTTCTTATCTCTATGAGCATGAATATTGTATCCGCTGTGAATCAGAATGCGGAGCCCGGATCCGCTGAGGATCCCATAGTCAGTAAGAGCTATGTTGACGCTGCAATAAACAAATTATCATCTGAAGTTAAGTCGCTCAGAGAACAGGTCGATGCCTTGAAAGCCCAAAACACCAAACTGCAGGAAGAACTGAAGGCAGTCAAATCAGGAGCAGCAGGTTCCGGCACAGCTAGTTCCGGAAATACGGGCAGCACTGCTGTTACCCCCACATCTCTTGGAAAAGGTGTAATTAATTCGGCGGTCGTTAATTTGCGTGCTAAACCCACTACCAATTCGAATATACTGGGTAAGATGCTACGCAATGATACTGTCACGCTTGTATCAAAGACCGGCAACTGGTATCAGGTCACCACTGCAAGAGGGACGAATGGGTATATAAGGGAAGATTTGCTTAATGTGACGAAATAGAGCGAATAAGGTTCTTCGTCGCAAGCTTCTCATAATGACACGGAGGCAGGTTGAAATATTGAGATATATTTACATAGGGTGGAAAATCCGTAATAAATAAGGTATAATGAAATTGCGTTTTTTTGAACTATTTTATACATTATCAGTTTTTATTCGGGGGAGAGCCTTGAGAGGTATAAGTGAGAATAAATGCATATCGAGAGTTAGAAGGAAAACAAACTACAATAGAATATTTTTTGTTTTACTGCTTCTAGTTGTTATGCAATTTGTTGTTGTAGAAGGCTTGATAATACTAAGAGGAAAATCTGATGCCGAAGTTCGGTCAGATTATTTGATTATCCTTGGTGCGGCAATTGAAGGCGAAACAATTACTCCGGTTTTAAAGTCGAGACTTGACGCCGGTGTAATATACTTGCAAAAACACCCTGATGCCCGAGTGATAGTGTCAGGCGGGCAGGGGAGGGGCGAGGATATCACCGAAGCAGAAGCTATGCGAAGATATCTGATTGCCAATGGTATTGATGAGGATAGGATTTTGCTTGAACCGAATGCCACAAGTACGATGGAAAACTTTATGCTCAGTAAAGAACTGATTGAGCAAAGCACAGGGGAACCATTGACTGAAGTATCCTACGTCACCAACAGCTTTCATATATTAAGATCAAAAATGCTCGCAAAGCGCAATAATCTGCACGCCCATGCTATTTCTTATAATCCACCCAACATAAGTTTTTCAATGCACATAAGAGAATACTTTGCTTTTATTAAATCTCTACTGATGGACTGGTGAATCTCAAATAACAGCCATTTTCGCAGCACATCTGTCTAGTGAAAATTAACAATTTATTAAAAAATATTCTGTGATTCTGTAATAATTATGGGGTAACATCAAAGTATAGCTAAAAGATATCATTGTTACTTTGTATTTAAGGAGGTAATTTCATGTATAACTACAATAACTATAATGATTTTTATTATAAGCCAAAAAGGAAGAAGAGCAAAGCATTTACTTACATAGCAATTGTTCTGATCACATGCATTATTAGCAGCGTAACTGTTGGCGGCATCTTGTACAGCAAGTTCACAAAAGCTCTTGGGGATGTAGAAATGGCAACTCTGAGCAAGGCTGAAGCTCTTACACAAATGGCAATAGATACTGCAGCTAACGAAAATCTGCAAAGCATCAGAAAAGACCTTGAGGTAGTGTCGGGGACAGATTCAGCCTTAGCTAACAATGCGCTAAGTACTGCGCTTATAAGAGGTTCCGATGTAACAACCATCGCTAAGAAGGCCGGCCCGTCAATTGTTGGAATTCGAATGACGGTGGCAGGCACCAGGCGCAATATTTACGGTATTTCCAACAGTAGGGTTGGAGAGGGCTCAGGAATTATTATCAGCAAAGACGGCTATATTATGACAAACTATCATGTGGTTTCCTATGCGGATCCAAAGAGCGGACAGGGCTATAATACGGTGCTTGAAGTGTTTCTACCTGATGGAAGAGAAGCAGAGGCGCAGTTCGTTGGTGGGGACAGCGATACGGATCTGGCGGTTGTCAAAATAAACCTGGCAGACCTGCCGGTTGCTGAGTTGGGCAAGTCTGCCGATTTGGAGGTGGGTGAGCTTGCAGTTGCTATAGGGAACCCATTGGGTATGGAATTTGCGGGATCAGTAACTGCCGGTGTAATTAGTGCTTTGAATAGAACAGTAAACATGGGCGATAAAACGATGAATCTTATACAGACGGATGCCGCCATAAATGAAGGTAACAGCGGTGGGGCATTGTTAAATTCTCAGGGGAAGGTCATAGGTATAAATTCTGCCAAAATCGCAGCTTCAGGTGTCGAAGGACTTGGATTTGCAATTCCGATTGATGATGCAAGTCCTATTATCAATCAGTTGATCAGCCATGGATATGTGAAGGGTAGAGCGTTTATCGGCATATCAGGTGTGGAAATAACAAGTGCTTATTCTTTTTTATATGACATTCCCAAGGGCATATATGTTAGCGGTGTAGTTTCGGGAAGCGGTGCCGCCAAGGCAGGTATACGCACTGGGGATGTGCTTATCAGTCTTGATGGAAAGACAATAGAAACCCTTGCTGATATGGAGGCTGTAAAGAAGGCTCATAAACCGGGTGATACCATAAAGGCAGTTGTCAACAGGAATGGGACAAAGGTGACACTGGATATGACCTTCAGTGAAGAGAAGTGAACTAATATGATCTTATAAGCGGCTTCGCAGCAGAGAGCATATTGCAATTCTGCCATTCCGAGGCATTATGCCATTCTAAGCGTTTGCCCCTTTAGCTATTCCATCAGCGCAAACTAATGAAATATCTGCGCCAAGCAGTCTTATATCTCTTACGATGTCCTCATATCCGCGCTCAATATGCTCAACGCCTGTGATTCTGGTAACACCGTCCGCCATCAGACCTGCAAGTACAAGTGCTGTTCCGGCACGAATGTCGCCTGCATGCACCCAGGCTCCTTTTAGAGCCCTGTGGCTGTTTATGCGGGCAACGCCGTTTCTTACTGTGATATCAGCTCCCATCCTGTTTAGCTGTTCACAGTGATTGAAGCGTTTTGGGTAAATGCGATCGGAAATGATACTCCTGCCGGCAGCCTTAAGCAATAAAACCGTAACGGGCTGCTGAAAGTCGCTTTCAAACATGGGGTATTTTCCGGTGCGTATTCTCGTAGCTCTTTTCCTGCCCTCACCATGTACGGTAACAGAGCTGTCTGTCTGTTCGAAGGAAAGTCCGATTTCCGAGAGCTTGACCATGCATGGTTCAAGATGCTCCGGTATGACATCCTCAACAGTTAATGTACCTTCGGTTATACCGGCAGCAATCAGGTAAGCACCTGCAATCAACCTGTCGGGCGCTGCGGAATGTGTACAGCCGCCAAGAGAGGATACGCCTTGTATACGAATAGTATCCGTGCCGGCGCCGTAAATGTGTGCCCCCATTTTGTTAAGTAAGACAGCGGTATCAACTACCTCAGGATCCTTAGCAGCGTTATAAAGCGTTGTTTTGCCGCTTGCAAGAGCAGCAGCCAGCATCACATTGATAGTTGCTCCTCCTGTCACTACATCAAAGAATACTTCGGAGCCTGTAAGAGAGTCAGCCTCCAAGGTATAATATGTGTCATGCATAGTCACCCTTGCGCCCAATGCCTTCAAGCCTTTGATATGCTGATCTATGGGGCGCGAAACAAAGTTGTCTCCGCCCGGATATCCTATAGAAACCTTGTGGTGCTTTGCCAGCAGGGCGCCGACAAAATAGTAAGCGGCGCGAAATGCCGAAGATAGATTCGGGTCAATTTCTGCCGTATGTATGTTCCGAGGATCGATTGTGTAAATCCCGTTTTCCTTTGAGACGGAAGCACCGATGCTTGTCAATATTTGAACTACTACCTTTACATCTGATATTTGTGGAATGTTTGTTATATTCACCGGCTCGTCAGACAGGCAACAGGCTGCAAACAATGCAAGAGAACTGTTCTTGGAACCGGGAGCCTTTATCTTACCGTTTAGTGGTTTGGAGCAATTTACTTCAAGCCATCTCATTTGTTTTCCCGCTTTCTTGTGACATTTTAGTAGAACAACTTTATTATACCCGTAATCACTGAAAATGTTAATCTATATTTTAGCAATACGCCGAAAATCAATGAAAAAGCTACTTGTAATTTATTACATAAGGCTTTTGCGATGTAACCTTAATATAATTCAGCTAGCGGAACTCAAAACATTCTATCGCAAAATGCCCTGCATAGGGCCATCATCGTCTGAAAAGCATTGTATAGTAGCTTGTAGTATAGTCGGCGCTGATGCCTGTTATTCCGTATGAATTGTTGTGACCAATTACATCAGGACCTTTGGCGTCCATTCCATCCATTGCGCTCAAAAACGATAGTATGGACGGCGGCGAATCCAGATTATCATTGTTCATTTTGATTATTGCTAGTGTATCGCGGGATTCGACTGCCTGCAAAGTAATTTCATCCATCCTGTTTGCGGTGTCGGTATCAAGGTAATGTGAAAAATCAATCGAGGCAATGACTGCAATTCCCTCATCAGCTTTCATTGCTCTAGCAAGAAAGTCACCAAGTTTCGCTGAATCCTCCAGGGAGTAGTTGCCGTGAAGAAGTATTGGAAGGATTTTGGTTTGCGGCATATAGTAGTTGATGTAGGGGACCAGTGAGGATATGGAATGCTCCATCTCCATCAGGGCATCGTTTTGGGACGCTTTCAGCTCGTCAATGAGGGCTGTGGTAAGCTCCTTGTCTGTTTCTAGAATACCAAAGGGAGTTAGCCAATCGAGGGTCGATGTGTGCAGTCCGCTAAGACCAATGCGTCTATGGTTTGGGCCAATTACCACAAGGGTGTCGGGAGGCTTCTTTCCCAGTGCCCGGAAGAAGTCTGCAATCATATCTGCCGCAACAAGATGATGGGGGACAACGCCTCCAACAATCTGTCCCGCTGGGGATGAGTGTTCTGATGCTGCCTCAGAGGTCGCTGAGCCTGTCGTACCTACACTTGAGGCTGCTGAAATGGATTTGAAGAAATCCTCCTCAGCATAGTGTATGCAGCGAAGGGTTGATACAGGACGTAGGGTAGATTGGCTAGTGCTGGCTTGCGGGATGACGTCCGACTGAGCATTTGCTGGTTCAGCCTTGCCCGACTGTGTGCTCTGTGCCTCAGCGTTGCCTGTATTTGTATCCTGCGAGTGTGAGTTGGCTGAATTCGTGCTGCCCGTCTGTGCGCTGCCCGCCTGCGTGTCCTGTGGCGAATCAAGGGAGGATTCCGAAGGTTCTGTCGCGGTCTGACCACTTGCGGAGGGGAGGGCAGTTATCACTGCCATAAGAAGGCATAGCACGGCCGCAGCCATTATAATTATCTTGCCGGTACCGTGCTTTGCCATGTTTCAACCTCCTGTAAGTCATATGTCAGCTTGCTTATTAATCTGCCATTTACTATTTACCTTCTCCCTTATCTGTACTGTGTTATCTGCTTCCAATTGTAATCTGTTCTCTTTCGGTGAAACTGCATATATCTTTATCAGTGTGGCGTATCGCTGCGTTGTCGGAGGTATATGTGCCCTCAGAAACAGCCCTGGCATAGTAGGTGATACTGGTGTCTATATAGTCTTTTTTGTTATAGTAAAAACCAAAGACGACCTTTTGTCCGGTGATTTCATCCAACCACCAATATGCGCTGTTACCATAGCTGTGCTCATTGCGATCGAACCGTAAACCGGCGGGTAACACATCGGTGATTTCATAATAACCGTCAGGAGCTGTCGCTCCGAAGCTGGGTTTTATCGTCACCTTAATCGTGTCGGAGCGGCTAAAGGATGAAGCCGGTCTATTATTGAGGCTGTATGAGCGTTCAATGGAGACCATGTTACCTTCCGTTCTGCGTATTTTGCTGGCAGGTGCCACATAGGACACGGTTGCCTGGACCTTTCCCTGGATATTGCTGAACTTGAGGGAGTCAAGCTTTTCCGGGGTCAAATCCAGTCGGAAGCTTCCGCCCTTTTGTAGCTCGACCTGTTTTTTTACACCGTCAAGCTCATAGCTGAAGCTATTATTCAGGCTTGCTTCCTTGATATAATTCGAAACAAAAATCATTCGCTCAAGATTAACCAAAAGCTCGGATGTGGAATTTGATTTTATATAGTTGAAAAGCTTGGTCTTCTCGGGCTGGTTTGTCTTTAATGCTATTAGTGAGCATAAGGCCGTAGAGTCGATACTTTCATCTCTCGCACCTGTTTCAAGCCAGGCAAGGGTGTCTGTAATTGTTCCGGAGCTTTTCACAGCTTCGGTGTAAATCTCTATTGCACCCTGATAATCGCCAATCTCTGCCAGCGCTGTTCCAAGAACCAGCCTGATATAGGGAGTGAGATCGTCTGCTTCGAGAATAGCACGGATATCCAGTAATACTGGCTCCTTCAATGCCGCAAGCCCCCAGTAGCAGTAAGCGGCATCCTCAGGCATTGTTTCCTCGTTTTCAAGAAGGCTTTTAAAATATGTGGCAAGAGCATCTGTATCAATGTCATCAGCTGCCAGCGATGCCATCTTTGCAGACAGGGCGGGGTTGCTGCTGTCATAGGTAAGCAGAGCGAGTCCGCCATCATCTGTTTGATATTGCTTTATGTCAAACTCTTCATCGAAGTAGGGCTTCTCATTGAAATAGTTCTGCAGAAGCTTGCCGGACAGACGTCGAGCCAGTTTCTGATCCAGCCTTTGTCCCCAGCTCCAATATAATGAGTGCAATTCATTGTAAAGCAGAGCAGAGTCCTCACCATAGAAGACAACACTGGTCAAGCCCTTTGCGTTATTTGCGATGGTAGTGTCCTCAGACAGACTTACATAGTCGGTCACAGAGGTTTCCAGCAAGCTGTCGGATACCTTAAAGGTCCGTTCCAGCGCATCCTTAAGACTTCCATCGCTAGCCTCGGTCAGTATGGTGTAGTTACCGGCTGTAAGAGAGCCAAGTTGAACCTGAACTGGCTTGTTTGCAGCTCCGGATGCGTTGAAGGATTTGGATGACCCATCATCCTTCGTCAATTTAACCTTGTAATCCACATTTGCACTCTTTGCCAGCTGGGTTCCATAGGATCTCAGTAATATCGATGGATTATCTCCCGTGATAAAATTCTTATTGAATATCGTATCTACAAAGAAGGGTATTTTTGAAGCAATATTAATCCTGCCGCTCCCGGCATGCAGATCCTTTGAAACGGCCTGATATGTGACCCTCCAGGAGGTAAGGTTGTCAGGCAGCTTTAAGTTGACCTCAGCCTTGCCCATGCTATCGGCCTTAACCGTAGTAAACGCAGCGCTGTCCTTAAAATCCGATCTGACATAACCGTCGCCGCCTTCTCCCATTTCTGCCATAGCTCCATCCATTGCATTTCCTATAGGCTCATAGGAGAAATACTCTGTCAATATGCCTGAGGATATTCTGGGCCCATAGATTGAGGACAGCAAGTCTACTGACTGCTGAGCCATGGCAAAGAATGCTTCATCAACCACACTGATGTTCAGTTCAGCATTGATGGGCTTGTTATTGGAGTCCTTTACTTCAAAGCTAAGCTTAACATTATCTCCCGGCTTGTAGCTGTCCTTATCCGATTTCACGCTAATATCCAGCTTCTTAGCAGAGCTGTCATACCAGTATTCCTGGATGCCCGTGTCGTATATGTTGGTTCCGTCGAAGCATATGGCTTTGAGATACATATTTGGTATGAGCGCTTCGTTAAAGTTGAAGCTATAAACCGGATCCGACGATGCTTTATGATCAAGCACTCCGTTTTGCAGACCTATGAATAAATACCTGTGGTTTGCATTATCAAGAGGCTGCTCACCATTGTACCTCACTTCAGCAGATGCGGTTTCGCCCAATTCCAGAGAATTTTCCATGTTCTTTGATGTCAGAGTGTAGGTGCCACTGTTATATGGGTAAATAAAGCTCCAGTTATAGATATATATGGTTTCCTTGATAGGGCGGCCCTGTGAGTCTGCTGCGTACAGCTCCGCATAATAGTTCTTATCCTTCTCGGTGTCAAATTGAATCCGGTGCTTGCCATCAACAGTATTGAAGCTGTACTCGTTGATTTGCTTATTGACTTCATAATACTCATAAGTGTTTCGTGTCACTTTATTTATATAGTCGTAATAATTACCCGTTACCCTGCTTTCATAGTAGCGCTCGTAAAGCTTTACTGTAACGGGAATGTTGACAGATGCTCCCATATAGTCATCATAGGAATAGTATCCCGGGTTTTTGCCCTCCAGCATTGTAAGGTCGATTCTGTTGGTCTGAAAATCTATTGTAGCGGTTTGCTCCTCGAATTTTGATTCTGTCTTAATCATTGTATCCTTGGGAAAAACTGTAACATAGCTTCCTTGACGAATCTGCCCTTCTTCTGCTTCGCTGTTACTCACATCAAGGTGAAGGGTTATGGGTTTCCAACCCTCTTCCGAGGTGGATGGCTGCATGGAAATGCTTGAAGCACCTGCATCATCGCTTTTCAGAATGCCGTTCTCTTGCGCACCTCCATTGACAGAGTAGTAATAATCAAGCTCAACGCCGGATACGGGCGTACCCTCATAGAAGGATGTAAGTATATCGAAATTTACATTCTCCCAGGCATACATGAAATCCCGATCTCGCTCAATTTCTATCTTGTAGACAGGCTTCGTATATTCCATGACCTGTAAGTAGCGGGTCTGCATGATATCGTCGCCAATCCTGAGCCGAACCTCATAGGAGCCCGGGTTGTAGTTTGACAGCCTGAGACTTCCGCTATAAGTACCGTCGGGGGATAGCCTTACATTTTGTGATGTCAGAACTGAGGCTTCCGAATCACCATGATAATAATAGTTGTACCGAATAAGCTCAAGAACAGCCTCCTTTTCGCTGCTGCTGCCGTCGCGAGGCTTTAAAATACCCCAGACGTTAACTGTATCCTCAGGAAGGAACATGTCTTTATCCAGGTAGATATATGACCAGTAGTTATCCGTAGTTGTGTTGCTATAATAGGAATAGTAAGGCCGATATGAATATCCGGTCCTGGCAACAAAGACGTAGCCTGATGTGGGCTTAATCCGGAAGAATGTATATGAATCGTCATTTGGCACATCGAGGACGGCTATGCCATCCTTATCGGATTTGACCGATTTCCCGCTATCTTGTATAAATTCTGCTCCGGACACAGGGCTGCCTGTGACGGAGTCATTCAGCCATGCCAGTGTTTCAGAACCTGTTTTCATAATGTATACCGACAGGGGATTAATTTGCAATTGAGTATAGTACTTATCACCGTCGATCTCCGCTTCAAGTAGGTAATAGCCCTCCGGCAAGGATGTTGGAAGCACTAGGTAATTGCTGGACCAGTAGCTTTCCATGACCTGTGCGACCCTGCCTGTGAAGGAAGCGGCCTTTTGCAGCTTTGTAGGGTCGTAGCTGACTTCGTTTCTATCTGTCAAGTACCATTGATGTGAATCAGGCGTCATCTTTTTCAGTTCTTCAAGGAAAGCGTCAGCATCCGGATAACTGTAAAGAACCACCGGAATCTCGCTGTCAACTATATCATCCTCAGCATATACCATAAGCGCTGGAGTATCTTGAGGGCTCAGGCTGAATAAGGAGTCGGAAAAATCGAAATATTTCCTTGCAGATTCGGCGGTATCGGAAATGACAGTCTGAAAGCTGAAGGAGTAATCCTCTGTGAGAGAATCCTGGCTGCCTTTTACAGTGATACCCTTCTTGAGTGTAACAGTATATATTGTGTTCTTTTCCAAACTATCCGGAACAAAAACTGCCGTCTTGTTATGCCACTCGAGCCGCCCCTTGACAGAAGGAGATATTTCAAAATACTCCTCTATATTTTCTACATTTTCATGGCTAAAGGTAATCTCAATACCGGAATTAATCGGTACCTGTACCGATTGGTCACGAGGTAGCGTCCGAATGACATTGAAGGATTTTTTTGTTTGGAAGGCCCATGATTTTTTTTCACCTGTATCGTTGTCACTAAGTATGAAATTGTAAATGCTGTCACTTTGCAGGGGGCTGCGGAATTCCATGCTGTACTCTTTCCCGGAAATCTTTTTGAGCTCGAATTCCTGTTCCGGCTCTACGCTAAGAGATGCGACAAGCCTTTGTTCATCGGGCGCTTCACTGAATAAAAGCTTAAAGGCCGATGTGAGTCCTACGCCAAGGCTGTCCGAGTCACTCGCTGAAATTGTTACATCAGAGCCTGACAGGCTCAGCGTGCTTTGTACAGCCGTTTCAATAGTACCATCGATTGCTGCATCCTTTGTTTCCTTGCCGCCGAAGGCGCCAAGCAGTGCCGCAACACCCACCGCGGCAATAAGCACGATAGCTGTCAGCGTGATGATAAGAACAGGCTTGTTCTTAAAAAATCCAATAAGTTTATTTTTCATATTCTACCTCACATTCTATATATAGAGCCTATAGTATGATTTACTCAATTATTGTATTACTTACTCAGACGTAAATAAAAAGTATTTGTTTCATGTCATTCATATTGTTTTGGCGGTGTGCTAAAATATTGATATTAAGGTTGCGAAGAGGGTAGCAGTGGCTAAAAACGGCTGCAAATAAGGGCTGTTCGACCGCCGGTTATTTGAAAGGAGCAGTATGAAAGCAGTAATAGATCCGCCTGAGAGCGTGCGCCATATTATGCGGGTTTTGAGGGAGCAGGGCTATGAAGCCTATGTGGTAGGAGGCTGTGTCAGGGATGCGCTTCTCGGGAAGGTTCCTAAAGATTGGGATATAGCAGGTAGCGCGCTGCCCGATGCTGTAAAGAAGCTTTTCCCAAAGACTGTAGATACAGGGCTAAAGCATGGCACCGTTACAGTAGTGATGGAAGGCGAAGCATTTGAGCTTACTACCTTTCGAATTGATGGGCAATATGATGACAACAGGCATCCCGAGCAGGTTGAATTTACCGGGCGGCTGGAGGATGACCTGAGCAGGCGGGATTTCACGGTAAATGCCATGGCCTGGAGTGAAGAGACCGGATTAGTCGATCTTTTCGGCGGGAGGGTGGATTTGGCCGCGCGCCGTATCAAGACTGTAGGGCTTCCCGGCGAGAGGTTTCATGAGGATGCACTTCGCATGTTAAGGGCCGTAAGATTTGCGGCCGGACTCGGTTTTGAAATAGATGGGCAGACCCTTGAGGGAATCATTGCAAACAACGCGCTGATTGTCAATATCAGCAGCGAGAGGATAAGGGATGAGCTCAATGGCATCCTCACGTCAGACTACCCAATGAAATTTCAACTTTTAAGGGATAGCGGCCTGCTCAAGCTGATCATGCCGGAAGTTGATGCCTGCTTTGATACCCCACAGAATAATCCACACCATATATACAATGTTGGTGAGCATAGCCTTCATGCCCTGTCGCCGATTGAAAATGATAAGTGCCTCAGATGGGCGATGCTGCTACACGATACCGGAAAGGTTGTAACGAGGTCTACCGATGAGGAGGGAATTGATCATTTTTATGGACATTCTGCCAGAAGTGTGGAAATCGCAGAAGCTGTTCTGAAGAGGATGAAATTTGACAACAGGAGCATGGAAAGAATAATTCGGCTAATCAAATTCCATGACAGAGATATTATTTCGCAGCCCAAAGCGGTAGCCAGGGCTGTCAACGTGGTAGGGGACGATATCTTTATGGATCTGCTCAAGGTGAAAAGGGCAGATATGGCTGCACATAATCCGCCGGTTATACAAAAGGGTATTGAATATGCCGATGAGATTGAGCGTATATATGCAGAATTGAAGGAGGATCATTGCTGCTTTTCCCTGAAGGATCTTGCCATCGACGGCAATGACCTGCTTGCCTTAGGTTTTCAGGAAGGAAGGGAGCTTGGCAGGACACTGAAGCTTCTTTTCGAGAGGGTTCTGGAGGATCCCACCTTAAATGAAAAAGAGAAGTTGAAGGAATTAGCTGCAGAAATGCTGGATGCGAATTGAGATAGAATAAAAAGTTATTACCTGGGATTATGACCTGTTGACAATTATCAGCTTAATGATAAAATTATAGTAAGGCTTTTGCACATCGCAAAATGCCTATATAGAGAATTAGTTGAGTCTGTAGGAAAGGAATTGATATCGGTATGGGAGATTTGTTAGAGGGCAGAAACATCATAATAATGGGTGTAAGAAACAAATGGAGCATTGCCTGGGGAATAGCGGAAGCGGCACACAAGCAGGGAGCATCTTTAGTATTCACCTATCAGTCAGATCGTGAGAAGGCTGATGTGGAAAAGCTAGCGGCGGAGCTGGGTGGTGTTGACGTACATCAGCTGGATGTTGCATCGGACAGTGATATAGATGCATTTTTCGATATAGTGAAGGGGAAATACGGAGTTATTCACGGCCTTGTGCATGCAATTGCCTTTGCGAAAAGAGAGGATTTGCAGGATAGCTTTTTAAACACCTCCAGAGATGGCTTTGCCCTTGCACTGGACATTAGTGCGTATTCTCTTGTGGCGGTGACAAGGCGCGCCAGTGAGCTGATGACTAAGGGTGGCAGCATAGTAACACTGACCTATATGGGTTCGGAAAAGGTATTCCGGGGCTATAATGTGATGGGTGTTGCCAAGTCTGCCCTTGAGACCAGTGTCAGATATCTTGCAAATGATTTGGGACCGGCCGGAATACGGATTAATGCCATATCTGCGGGATCGGTCAAAACATTATCCGCAAGAGGCGTAAAGAATTTTGGAAGCATATTGGAAGCTACCCGTGAAAGGGCTCCATTAAGGAGAACCGTTGAGCTTCAGGAATTGGGGGACACAGCGGTGTTTCTGCTAAGCTCAATGTCCGGCGGAACTACCGGTGAGATCATCCATGTGGACTGCGGCATGAACATTATGGGGATATAAAGCTGCCGGGCTCTCTTTTCAATAAAATGTTATTGCAGCCGGTTTTGACCGCCCAAAACCGGCGGAAAAGGCGCCACTCAGACGGCGTGGTGCCTGCCAGGTATCATGTCAGGTATAAAGTAAAACCGGTGAACAGCTTTTTACGGCCATCCACTGGATAAATAAATCAATAATTGACATAGAGCCGAAAACACTAAAGCCTTTTTTGTACTTTGTGCATTGCACATTTTGCCATTAAGTATTAAGCTTGCTGAAAACCCTGCTGAAGGCTTTCAGTGCGTAATCAAGCTGGTCCTTAGTATGAGTTGCTGTGTAGCTGGTCCGGATCCTACATTGCCCGGGTTTCACAGCAGGGGAAATAACCGGGTTGACGTATACGCCCTCTTCACGGAGCATTTTTGTGACAACGAGGGTAGGTTCATTTTCATATGTCATAACAGGTACAATCGGCGTTATATCACTGTTGGCCTCATAGATAGGAATACCCATATCTCTAAAGCTTTGTCTCATATACTTGGAAATATCTTTGAGCTTTTGGATTCTTTCCGGTTCGGCCTTAATGATTTCTAATGCCTCAATAGCTGCGGCCGCATTTGATGGGGGAATCGAAGCTGAGAATATAAATGCCCTCGAGTTATGTTTTATATAGTCGATGACATCCTGGTCGCCGGCAACAAAACCACCGAGGCTGGCCAGAGATTTACTAAATGTGCTCATGATAATATCCACATCATCTTCCAGACCAAAATGCTCTGCTGTGCCTCTTCCGTGCTCCCCAAGCACGCCGAAGGAATGAGCGTCGTCAACCATAACCCTTGCACCGTATTTCTTAGCAAGCTTAACAATTGACGGGAGATCTGCGATGTCGCCTTCCATGCTGAATATTCCATCCACAACGATAAGCTTTCCATTAGAATCACCAATCTTATTGAGTAACCTCTCCAGGTCCTCCATATTATTGTGTTCGAATTTAAGCGTCTTTGCAAAACTAAGTCTGCATGCATCTACGATACTGGCATGGTTCTCGCTGTCACATAATATATAATCATTTCTTCCTGCAATAGCGGTAATTATGCCTAAATTTGTTTGGAAGCCGGTGCTGAAGGTGAGCGCCGCCTCTTTGTTTACAAAGTCGGCCAGTTTTTCTTCCAATTCCAAATGCAGTGTTAATGTACCATTCAGGAATCTGGAGCCGGAGCAGCCGGAGCCAAACTTTTCTACAGCCTCAATTGCTGCCTTTTTTACGCGTGGGTCAGAGGTAAGCCCGAGATAATTGTTTGATCCGATCATAACAGTTTTGACACCTTCAATAACCACTTCCGTATCCTGGCCGGTTTCAAGGGCGTGGAAATATGGGTAAAGGCCTGCTGCCAAAACCTCCTTATAGTCCATGTAACTGAAACATTTTTCAAAGATATCCATATTAAGATTATCTCCCCTTCTTCGATGTTGTAGCGGTATAAATTTATGTGCAATATCAACCATTTTAACACATAACAAAAAAATAGTATATATAGTACTCTCATGCTTTGGCGATAATGCTTTTTGCTATAGGGAGTGCTCCTGGGAAATACAGCGGGAAATCGAATACTAAGAACATAAAAGTTTAGCGATATAAATTTCATTATTGCAATAATTTACATTGACACAGATGTATGTTTTAAGTTATAATTTTATACAATTATTCATTTTTTGTTGAAACTGAAAAATTTGGATTAAGTGGAACAAGATCAGGTAAAATTGAATAGCATGAAATAATAAGGCAATGACCAGGAACCAGTAGCTGTGAAATTATCCTCAAGAGAGCTTTCGGTTGGTGCGAGAAAGCAGGATAGAAGCCGTGAATTCATCCTGAGAGCCACACACTCAAAGACAAGCAATCACGACGCTTGTCCTGTAGGATGTGTCGGGTCCGCCCGTTACAGTGGAAGAGCAATGATGGTTGCTCGTTGAGATTGTGCAAGCAATGAAGCAAGGTGGTACCGCGAATGATTACTTCGCCCCTGTTATAAGGACAGGAGGCGTTTTTTTTTAACAAAAATCAATCTGAATAAGATTTTATATAGAGGGGTCAAAGGTTATGGAGGGGATAAATATGAAAAAACTGACGAGGTTATTAGTTCCGGTTTTGGCAGTAGTTATGGCTACTGCGACAACAGGCTGCACCAATGGCGGCATATCTAGAGATCTGAAAATAGGTATTATTCAATATGTGGATCATGTTGCGCTGAACTCGTCTCGGGACGGATTTATTACCGCATTGAAGGACAATGGTTATGAGGAAGGTAAAAATATCACGATCGACCTGCAGAATGCCCAGGGGGATCAGTCCAACCTGTCCACCATAAGCGACCGCTTTATTGCTAACAGGGTTGATCTGATACTGGCCATAGCCACTCCCGCAGCACAGTCCATTGCAGGTAAAACCGACAAAATTCCTATTTTGGGAACTGCCATTACGGATTATGTATCAGCAAAGCTTGTGGATTCTGACGAGGCACCGGGCGGCAATGTAACAGGTACAACAGACATGAATCCCATCAAGGAACAGATCGACCTTCTTTGCAGGCTGGTGCCGGATGCCAAAACGGTGGGAGTGCTTTATACATCAAATGAGGACAATTCCATACTGCAGGCAAAGCTTGCTAAGGAAGCCATCGAGAAGCTGGGCCTTACCTATATGGAGTTGACGGTATCCAACTCCAATGAAGTACAGCAGGCGACCCAGTCTATAGTTGATCAGTGCGATGCTATTTATATTCCTACGGACAATATATTTGCATCTGCCATGCCTGTAGTTCATGGCGTTACATCAGTATCGAAAACACCTGTTATATGCGGTGAGTCCGGAATGGTTGACACCGGCGGATTGGCTACGCTGGGCATCAACTACTATGATCTGGGATACCAAACGGGATTGATGGCGGTCAAAGTCCTTAAGGGGGAAGCAAAGCCTGCAACTATGCCTATTGAATCAGCCTCAGGCTTCGATTTCGCAATCAACGGTACTGTAGCTGAAGAAATCGGCTTAGAGATTCCGGAGGATCTGCAACAGTATGTGACTAAGGCAGAATAAGATATATCATAGCAATAGATTTATTTTGAGAAATAGAAACGGGTGGATGTTATGCTGCAAATAATTACAGGAGCTGTATCCCTTGGGCTGTTATGGGCTGTGATGACCATTGGAGTATATATCACGTTCCGCATACTGAGCATCGCAGACCTGACGGTCGAGGGGAGCATCGCAATGGGTGCGTCAATCGCTGCGCAGGTAATTGCTTCAGGGTCTAACCCCTATTTGACAACTTTGCTTTCACTGCTGGGCGGTATGTTGGCAGGCCTCGTAACCGGGATATTACACACAAAGCTCAGGATACCTGCACTACTGTCGGGTATCCTGACAATGATTGCACTTTATTCCATCAACCTGAGAATCATGAGGAAAGCGAATATTTCACTGTTGAGGGTTGATACAGTATACACTGCTTTTGAGGGCCTGGGACTGGGCCGCACAGGTGCTGTGATTGCTTTGGGATTGGTGTGTGTATCGCTGATCGTTGGGATTTTATACTGGTTTTTTGGTACAGAAATCGGAAGCGCCATCAGAGCGACCGGAAATAATCCCAATATGGTGAGGGCGCAGGGAATTAACACAAATACGACTAAAATTCTTGGTCTGATTATCAGCAATGGCCTGGTTGCTCTAAGCGGAGGGTTGATTGCACAAAGTCAGAGCTATGCCGATGTACAGATGGGCGTTGGTTCTATTGTGATTGGCCTTGCCTCTGTAATCATAGGTGAAGTGCTGTTTGGGAAAAAGAATTTTATGAGCCGCTTGATTTCCCTGGTTCTGGGTTCGGTGACTTATCGCATCATTATTGCAGTGGTGCTGAAGATGGGCATGCCGGCAAACGACTTGAAACTGTTTACAGCAATTACCGTGGCGCTCGCATTAGCATTGCCTGTTATAAGGGAATTTCTTCGCCCGGTAAAAATAGTCATTAAGGAGGGTGATTGATTTGCTGCGGGTAAATGGCGTGTATAAGGTCTTTAATTATGGAACAATTAACGAAAAATTCGCCCTCCGTAATGTCAGCATCCGGATTGATGACGGGGATTTTGTCACATTAATCGGCGGAAACGGTGCGGGCAAATCTACACTGCTCAACTGTGTGGCAGGTGTTTATCCTGCTGACAAGGGTTCGATTCTCATAGACGGTACAGACGTGACAAAACAGCTGGAGCATAAGCGGGCAGCAATGCTGGGAAGAGTTTTCCAGGATCCAATGATGGGTACTGTTGCCAACATGGGCATTGATGAAAATCTGGCGCTTGCTTTTCGCCGTGGTCAGCGGCGCACACTGAAATGGGGCATCACTAATAAGGAACGCACATTATATAAGGATATGCTCGAACAGCTGGATTTGGGACTGGAAGACAGGCTGAGCAATAAGGTGGGCTTGCTTTCAGGCGGCCAGCGCCAGGCATTGACACTGTTAATGGCAATCCTGAAAAAGCCGAAGCTCTTGCTTCTTGATGAGCATACAGCGGCACTGGATCCCAAAACGGCAGTAAAGGTGCTGGAATTAACTGATCAGCTTATTGTGGAGAACACACTGACAACGATGATGGTCACCCACAATATGAGAGATGCCATCAAGCATGGCAATCGGCTGATAATGATGAACGATGGACAGATTATCCTGGATATCAGGGGGGAAGAAAAGCAGAAGCTTACGGTGGAAAACCTGCTAAAGCGTTTTGGAAAGGCCAGCGGGCAGGAGTTTGCAGATGACCGTGCATTGCTTTCTTAAGTAAGGCAAAAGCGCCCTATGTTGTTATGCCATTGCTTGCGCTTATGTGATAAAATGAAATAAAAAAACCAAAGGAGACCAGCTATGAGCAGGCAGTATGGCAATGTTGTACTTGTGACGGGGGCTTCATCGGGTATTGGAGAATCGATTGCACGGGTTTTATCCCAGTGCGGCTATAGGGTTTACGGCACTTCCAGAAAGCCGCCTGCCCAAGTGCAGGACAGTGTAGGCGCACAGGAGTGCAGGGTGGAAATGCTGCAAATGGATGTCCGAAATGAGGAATCGGTCAGGTTAGCGATTGAAAAGATAATTGAAGCAGAAGGTGAAATCAACATTGTCATAAATAATGCGGGCATGGGGATTGCCGGTTCTGTGGAGGACACGTCCTCTGAAGAGGCTTTCCTGCAGCTGGACACTAATTTTCTCGGCGTGCACAGAGTTGTCAGACAAGTGCTGCCATATATGCGGAAGCAGGGTAGGGGTCTGATTGTTAACATGTCATCTGTCGGCGCTTTATTTCCCATACCCTATCAATCAATGTATGTTGCCGCAAAAGCAGCATTAGAGGGCATGAGCGGCTCTCTTCGCAATGAGCTCAGGCCTTTTGGTATAAAGGTCGCTCTGGTAGAGCCGGGAGATACAAAAACCGGCTTTACCGGCAGCAGGATTTTTGTGGAGGCCGGCGGAGAGGATTCCGCCTATTCGGAGTATAGCAAAAAATCCATAGCGGTAATGGAACAGGATGAGCAGAAGGGCCCTGATCCGATTGTTGTGGCAAGGGCAGTTCGTAAAATAATTGAACGCAGGAAGCCACCGGTATGTGTTGTGGTAGGCATGCAGTATAAATTGCTCGTATTCTTAAAGAGGCTGATTCCAAGAGCGTTGGAATCATATATTGTCGGCCGGATGTACAAGGGATAGCAGGGGACTAATCAATAGGATAAGCTATTAGAGCAGATTATCGGAGTAGGGGAGAGTAATGCCGCTCCATTTTTCCTGTTTTGAGAACCTCCATAATTTTTTCTACGCCCAGCTTTCTAGCGTAAAGGAAGCCATCCCAGGCAGCAAGTGAAAGCTTGCCATCTGCCAGATAGTCCATAATCCATTCCCCGCAATATTGTGGATCCGATTGATGCAGCCCGGCACCCAAATCTCTGAGCCAACGCTGGTTATATACTTCATGAGGACCTATTGGCGGGGCTATGATGATCGGTATGCCCAGGCCACAGTAGAAGGACATCTCGGAAGGCTTTGTCCAGAGGATATCTGTGTTACGTATGAGCTTGTTGAACTCTTGAAAATATTGGTCCTTGTTCTCGTTAAATACGACGCGAGCCTCATCGCTTTCTGACAGGCCGCTCTTTTTTAGCAGCTTTTCAAAGTAATTCTTTACCTCAGTTCTGTGTGCAGCGACCAGATTTAGCCTGATTCTGTTAGCCTTTATGAGCTTTTTCAAGCTCTTTACCATGCCCTCTGCGATTTCCGCTTGAGCTCCGGCACCTCCCACAGAGTAGGTCAGTGTGATTGGCCCGGACTGTGCTTCAGGATGCCATTTGTCACCCAGATAGTATTTTACCTCTTGTCCGTGAATGATTCTGAAGCGCCTTGTGGGATCAAGCCTAATCAGCCTATTTGATAGATCATGTCGTATAATGCTCATGTTTTTCCCGATATTCTCCATAGGAAGAGGAAAGCCCGTCAGATATATACGCTCATCAGGAACGCCATATCCCTTCAAACGGCGCATGGCATTGCCACACGGGGCAAAATAAACGATTCTGCTCTCCTTTGGCTTTTCTGCAACCCATACCCTGTTGATGTCGGCATCACATATGATGCAATAAACCGGTAAATCAGTCAGCCGTTCAGCGGCTATGGCTGCTGCATAAAAGGATGTGATAACGGGGAGCTCTCTGGTATCGAGCTTCATACCCATGCCCTTGCCCATCCCGCGATTAATCAGAGTAGAGAGTGATTTAACCTGCAAAGAGGGCTTGGATTGGTCGCGTAGCGGGTAGTATGGTGATATGTTTTGTATTTTTTCCAGGATGTTGAATAAATACGAACCAATGAGTGGTATCTGGCGTGTTCGAGAAAGTGTTTCATAGGAGCTCCGAAAGATTTTCCATTGATTTTTTTCTTTTTTATTGCAAACCGATTCTTCACCAAATAATTGTATTCCCTCGTGTGCAATGTCTCTTAGGGGGTAGGTAGCTCGTTGATGCCCAAGTCCCATGTTTGCCGAAACAATCCAGACCTTTTTGTCCATCAAAACAGCCTCCGTTATCTGAAAAGAGTATATAGATATTGTATCAGATAAAGAGGCTGAGGGATAGATTAAGATTACAAATAGGTGTTAAACATCGAATTATTTACCAATCCTGATGATACTTGCAATGGCTACGTCTGGGAATGAGAATCCATGCGATAAAATATGCGAGTAGGCCAATGCCCTCAAGGAAAATGGAAAAGAACCATATAAGCCTAACGATAGTAGGGTCGATTCCAAAGTATTCACCAATTCCTCCGCACACACCGCCGATTTTTTTATTTGTATCAGACAAAAATATTCTTCTATCCATATCAGTTTCTCCTCCAATAGTTTTAACTGTTTTCATCTTACAATTAATGATACGAGAGCAGACCTTCCATGTCTGAAAAAATATAGAACTCTCGCTTTTATTCAGGTAGATAATGTGATATGATTTTTTTGTCAATGTATTTCTTTTATTATGCAGTGTTGTCAGGAGGTCGCGGCCAATGATCAGGGAGAGCTTTCTTAGGTTCATCTATCAGGCTGCCAGTATGCAGCGTTGGAATGATCATATAAGGCCTCATAAGGGCTTTACGGAATTGGACAAACAGGCACATAAGCTGTTCTATGCATATGTTATCGGAAGGTTCGAAGAGGAGACCGAGCCGGTGGATTGGACAAAGCTTATTGAGGGAGCCATTTTCGAATTTCTACAACGCATTTTACTGACAGATATCAAGCCCAATATTTTTCATATGCTGATGGAGAAGCACGGACAGCAGATGAATGAGCTTGTTATGGAAAAGCTGATGACAATGGGACTAAATGATATCCAGCCGGAGCTTGCAGATAGAATGCGTGACTATCTTTTTGACCCCGAGTACAGCAATCATGAGAAGAGGATATTAAGCGCATCCCATTATCTTGCAACAAATTGGGAGTTCAATATAGTCTATCATTTATGCACTGACCTTTTCGGCATTGAGGAGACAAAAAGAAATATTGAAAAGCAGCTAGAGGGACATCAAAATATTGCCGGTGTACGCAAACTGGTTTTCAACAGCGGCGCAACGGATTTTCTTAATCTTGTGGGACAGTTGAGATTTCAGCAAAGATGGGCGCAGACACAGAGAGTTCCTGAAACCTCGGTGGCGGGACATATGTTGATAGTTGCTCTGCTTTCATACTTGCTGTCTTTACAGATGAACCCGTGCGAGAAGCGCAAATACAACAATTTCTTTGCGGGGCTTTTTCACGATATGCCTGAAGTATTAACCAGAGATATTGTTTCGCCTGTTAAAAACTCTATAGAGGGTCTCGGAGATCTTATTAAAACAATTGAGGACATTCAGATGGAGGAGGTGCTGCTGCCGTTACTGCCCCATAGCTGGAGATCTGAAATTCGCTATTTTTCTGAAAATGAGTTTGCAGGCAAAATTGTTCTGGATAACAAGATATTGGAGGTCAGCTCCGATAAAATTAACGAGCTTTACAATGAAAATCGGTTTTCGCCGGTAGACGGCAACATTATTGAGTTCTGCGACAAGTTTGCAGCCTATATGGAAGCGTACCTATCCATCAAGCATGGTATTTCCTCTTCAAATCTTGTGGATGGTCACAGCGACCTTTATAAACGATTTGGGAAAACAAAGATTGCAGGAATGAATTTAGGAATACTATTTGATTATTTCAAGCTTTAGGAAATACAGCAAGAATTCACAAAAGACAGGGTGATAACATGAATAAGTATATGGGTTTTTACGAATTAAAGTCCTTAAGTCTCCCGACTGTGCCTTGGTTGCTGTTTAAACCGGATACTGTACTGGATGAACACCTTTTGTGGACGGTTAGGGTGGCGGTGGAAAGCGGTAACGATCATAATTTACCTCGGGCTGTGGGCGTACCATCTGATGAAGCAACACTGAAGGGCAAAGAATTTCTTAGGGAATACGGCAGTAATGGTATCGTGGTATATTATCCATATTTTATTGCGGAAAAAAGCGGCGTTTTGGATATCAACAGCAATAGGACAGTGATTGAAGCGGTAGAGAAGGATTTATGGAATCTTGTAACCTTCGGAAGAAAGAATTTGACGGTAATATTGCCAAAGGAGCAGCCGGAGGAGTATTTTGGGGAAGCGGATTTCCTTGACAAAAATGAAATCAGTGAGCTTGTGAAACACGCTTCTGTTATCGGCGGCCGCTATAGGCAGGAGCTTAGTCAAGGCAGATCCATATTGGCTGAGTGGAGTTATGCTTATAACACTGATATTTTGTATAAACCGATTGGAGACAGGTATCTAGTGTTTTATGAATTAAGGACGCTATGATGGAACAATCAATTGTAAGAATACGTCATAACAACAGACATGAGATTTATGACGATTTATGGTGTTTTATGGATGATATCTAATTGAATAATTGCGATAAATATGATACCATATCAAGTAGGAAAATTAATACTAACAAATAGTGTAATTTATGTCTATATAGAGTTTTACAAAAGATGAGGGGGGTATACACATGGGAAACACCATCAAAATATCATTCTCCGCAGTTACTCACATAGGTACAGCAAGAACTATAAACGAAAACAAGGTATTTGCAAACGGGAAGTTTTTTTATCCCGTTACATCAGATTATGCTCAGATTTCACTTGAGGTAAATGACAGCAAGTGCTTTTTTGCACTGTCCGAAAGCATGGAGGATGAAGAATCCGGTATTTCTCTTACAAAGGACCTCAAGAAATTTCATCAGAAGGCAATGACCAGTTCCAAGGACATCCATGTTAAGCTGGATGATTTGGTGCAGTGTGTGGAGCAATCCAGCAATCTGCTTCATAGCCTTTCATTAAGTGAAGAAGATTTCAGGGAGAAGAGACCTTCGTTTTCAGGAGTTTTAGTTGATGAGGGCAATATCGCTGCAGTCAACCTTGGGAACTGTAGAATATATAAGCTCGAGGGGGATACCTTCAAGCTGTTGGTTAATGATTATAAAAGGGCCGAAAGATTGCTTAAAATGGGGATTATCAGCAGTGAACAGGCTGAGATGCTTACCGGCAGGCAAAAATCATTAATGGACGAAGGAAGGTCCAATGTAAAAAAATCCGATGTTAACCCACTCAGAGAGGGAACCGTCTATCTGATATGCAGTTACGGGCTTGCTGAGGCTGTCAACGAGGATGTTATATACGATATTCTTGGTTCAAATGCCGGCTCGGATGAAATTGCCAGCCGGCTGGTAGAAGAAGCGATTAAAAACGATGCTGAGGACAATTCTACAGCTTTAGTCATTAAGGTGGATAATGCGGGAGAGAAGCAGGTTCAAATGCCCGGGCCGCGCGCGGTCCAATACCGTTCTGCGTCAAGCAGGATTCCTGTCAGACCAACACGAGCTACAGCAGCAAAGCCAAAAAGCTCGGTAGATGTCAGTAAAATCGTCTCCGTCATTGTACTTGTGGTTTTGGCTACGGCGGTTCTTTTTGGTGCATTTAGGCTGTGGCAGTTGGTTCGCCCGGGGGAACAGGAAGCATCCTCGGATCAGGAAAACACACTTGATGCCGAAGGCACCGAAGATACTACAGTTCCATCGGAAGCCTTTGATGATACAGAGGATATATTTGCGCCGGATGACGATTTTGAGGAGGAAGATCCCATTTTTGATGATACGGAAGACGATGTGGATGGGTCTGATACGGATGTGGTGGGAGAAGAGGGATTGTATTACACTGTCAAGTCCGGGGACATGCTGATGGTGCTTGCCAGAAAGTATTATGGCGATGAAAGTAAATATAAGCTTATTATGGAAGCTAACGATATAAGCGACCCGAATAAAATCACTGTCGGACAGAAGCTGTTCATTCCGCCGCTTGAGTAGAACTGGTCAATTGAAAAAGTAACTTCCACTTTGCAAAAGTAAATTCCACCCCGAGTTGTGCTATCTTTTTTGTGGCAGGTGGTGCCTCTGGTTTTTAGTACTATCTTTTAAGAAGGGATGGATTTAGAGTAATCTTGTCGTGTGGGATAAGTTCTAAGTTCATCCTTCTTAAAATGTCTTCTCCATCCGGCTCCGCCTGCGATGAACGGGCAAAAATTGCCCGCCCTTGACATCCCCGGGTGTCGTGATCAATATCACATAATGTAAATGTTTGCAAAAGTAATTTCCACGTTTCCCATTTCCCCGCATACGGGACATATCTCAAAAATTACACAGATCCGGAAGCAAAAGAAAATATCTTGAGCAGCAACTGGCATATAAAGATCAGGAGATAGAGTTTTTAAAAATTGTATCTTTAAGCCGGGAGGTTTTGGAATTATGAATGTTCCCGCATCTTCCAAGTACGCAACCATTCGAGAGATGACTCGGCGAGATAATAACTTGATGAATATTATCTGGTTATGTGCTGCTGTCAGCGTTTCACGATCCGGATACTATCACTATCTTGAAACGGAAGACCTTAGACAGCAGCGCGAGGAGCAAGATCGAAAGGACTTTCTGATTATTTTGGAGGCTTACAAGTTTCGCGGTTACAGCAAAGGAGCCCGCGGTATTTACATGCGACTTCTTCATATAGCTCCTCCTGTGCACATGAACATTAAGAAAATCCGACGTTTGGCTCTGCCCCACACCCCGAGGTTTTCGCTTTGGTTTCCAGGGAGGCAGTGCTTGCTTGTAATAAAAAGAAGCAGTGCCGATACACACCGCCTCCCTTGTAAATCCACACGGTCGCTCGGGTCGCTCCTCAGCGTTGCCCTATCCTCCCTTGTAGTAAAGCACGGTTAGTATAACATAAATACCTATTTGATTGGAATAACAAAAACTCAAATTGTCCTTGACATGGGGTACACTTTATTATTTTTTAGCTTGAAGTGTCAAAAACCTGATAAAACTTCTGCAAAAGTGCGAAAGTTATATGTAATATCGTGTAACAAAGCAGTAAAATGAATGTAATACAATTAAATTGCAGTATATACTAATAAATAAGTGTTGTAATGTTAAAATGCCTGTGATATAAACTGTGTGTAATAACGTGAAAGAAACGAGAAAGTGAAATGTAAATCAATTTGAAATAAATAAAAAATGGTGAAATAGTCAGAGTTCTGACAAGTAATATCTGAAAAATAAATATTATGTACAGGCATTCGAAGACTCGCTTATATCCAAAGAAAAATCGGTCCTGATCAGCAGGAATTATTTAAAGCAGTATTTTGAATAAGTGATGGCCGGTGAGATGCGTATAGATCAAAATTTCATTTTACTCAAAGGTACTACATTATTACCGAATTAGTATTTAGGAGGCTGTATGGGTAAGGAATTTGGAATGGACAGCATGAAGCTAGAACGAAGGCGTGACAGTCAGCAGTGGATCTTCGATTATATTGTAAAAGAAACGGGCCGCACACACTGTTTTGAATATCCTGGCCGTTTGTTTCCCCCCGAGGTAAAGACCCACGATATGATTCCGGCTGTTATGCTTAAAGCTGGTTTAGAAGTGGAAAAGATTGCAAAGGCCGCAGATGAAGCCGGCGACACCCTTACGGCACGCGGAATGTATTTCATGGCAATCGGGAAATACCACCTTGGACAGCACGCCATATTCCGCGAGGGCGATGATAATAAAGTATATATTCATGAGCGCATTGAACAATGCATGGATCGCGTGATGGCTCTTGCTGATTACCCTGTGGAACGTGTCGAAATACCATGGGAGGGGAAAAGCATACAAGGCATTATTCACTATTTGCCCGGCCGCCCAAAGGCTCCGGTGTGTCTCTATGTACCCGGTATGGACCAGATAAAAGAGGCAACGTTTGATCCAAACGATAATCCGTTTATAAAACGCGGTATGCATATGTTGGCTATCGACGGCCCTGGGCAGGGGATCAGCAATTTGCGGGGAATATGGGTAGACCGAGATAATTATGACAGAGCGGCAAGCGAGTGTGTAACCTGGCTTAGTAAACGTCCTGAAGTCGACGCGGATAATATAGTGACTTTGGGCTGTTCAATGGGGTCTTATTGGGGAACTCGCCTTATGGCTTATGATAAACGACTTAAAGCGGCTGCTGAAGTCGCTGCGTGTTACAGCGGCAAGCGCAATATATTCGAGACGTCTTCTCCGCGATTCAAGCAGATATTTATGTATATGGCCGGCAAGCGGGATGAGGAAGAGTTTGACAAAATGGCAGCAGAAATGCATCTCATGGATTGCGCTTCAAAGATAGACAGGCCTATCCTGCTGACCGCAGGAGAATACGACCCGCTTACTCCGCTGCAGGATACTCTCGACGTGTTTGACGAGATATCCGGCCCAAAAGAGCTGTGGATATTTGAAAACGGTTTTCACGGCGGCGTACGCGAGGGCTTACCAAACCTTGGGGATTACAATATGTTTTGTTTTGTTATTGACTGGCTTCGCAAGGTTATCGACGGTAAAATGCCAAAGAGTTTTAATATAAAAAGGCTTTTGCCTTCTTCTGGGTCAGAGGGTCCTTACGGGCATGAAGTTGATAGTTACAGTCTGAGATCACGATACAAAGACGCGTGAATATTTAAACCGAGAGGAATAATATATGGAACCAAAAATCAGGATCGAGGGATTAGCGCACCAGTACTATAACAAACAGACACATGAAAAGGTTCTTGCAATTAAAGATGTTTCGTTTTCGGTTAATGAAGGCGAATTCGTTACAATCGTAGGACCAAGCGGCTGCGGCAAGACAACTATGCTGTATCTGGTGTCAGGGCTAATTAAACCGACTAGCGGCAAGATATTAGTTGACGGCGTTCAGGTCACAAAGCCTGGAGCGGACAGAGGCATGGTCTTTCAGGAGTTCGCAATACTGCCGTGGAGGACTGTTTGGAGAAACATTAGCCATGGGCTTGAGATACGACATATTCCCAAACAAGAGAGAGAGGAGATTGTTCGCCACTATGTAGATCTCGTCGGACTTAAAGGATTTGAAAAGAAATATCCTTATGAGCTTTCCGGCGGGATGAAGCAGCGTGTGGGCGTCGCGCGTGCACTCGCTACCAAGCCAAAAGTTATACTCATGGACGAACCGTTTGCCGCACTGGACGCTCAGACCCGGATAACGCTGCAAAAAGAACTTCTTCGTATCTCGTCGGAGGAAAGAATGACAGTTATGTTCGTTACTCATAGTGTAGATGAAGCGGTATTACTCGGAAACCGGATAGTCGTATTGACCAAACGCCCCAGTGTTATCAAAGAGATAGTAGATGTACCCATTGACCATGCTGTAAGAGGCTCTAACGAGCTAAACGACAATCCAACATATAAAAGCATAAGACTTCATGTACTAGAATCTATCCGTGATGAAATTTGTGAACTCGACTGATTTATTATCCAGAAGGAGTTGTCAATGAAAAACGAAAACGATAACGCTGTGGAAGAGTCAAAATTAGAGGAAAACGGTAAAAAAGAGGCCTGCAAAAAGAGAACGTTTCGCCAGAAAATAAACGTAGTATTAGAACTGCTGAAAAAGTTATTTTGGTCTGTCGGGCCTTTTGCGGTGCTAATTATTATTTGGGAATTGGTACGGGTATACAGCAGTATAGACCCCCGGCTTATGCCCAGTATTGGCAGCATATTCAATCAGCTTATAGTAATCAGCAAGCTCGGACTCCTGCCGGAGTATACATGGCGTACCGTACAAATGTTGACCATCTCTTTTGTGGTAAGCACAATAATTGGATATATTATAGGAGTAGCTATAGGGCTTTCCAAAAAAATAGGTGACATTGCGCTCCCTGTCCTCCGTTATTTCAACTCATTGCCTGGTATTGCGTGGACGCCTTTATTTCTCATGTGGTTCGGGTTTAACAGAAAAACGGTGCTTGCAGTTGTTCTTTATACTTTTATATTCCCGATTATCTTCAATACTTTGACCGGAATACGCC
>CAYOKA010000001.1:37111-46561 GCA_964404395.1 uncultured Oscillospiraceae bacterium
CCTGGTTTTTGAAAAGCTAAAAAAATTATTGATGTCATTTCGTGGCTTCTTAATCGTGATAATTTTATGGTGGTTGGTCTGCAAGCTTGGACTAGTTAAGGAGTTTTATCTTCCCAGTCCTGAAATTGTATGGTCACGGTTTTTACAAAACATGGGCGACGGTACTCTTCCGAAAAATCTTTTTGCGAGCATAGGCCGTTTTTTTCAGGCTTATGTTTTAGGCAGCGTAGCCGGAATAATAATAGGCCTCCTTATGGGAATCATTCCGGTCATAGGCAAGTTCTTTAAACCCTTGCTGACTTTCTTCAATTCGTTATCAGGGATAACTTGGGTGCCTCTTGCTATTGCGTGGTTTGGCATTGGCGACTCAACAATTAGGTTTTTGATAATAAACGCCGTGTTCTTCATGGTCTGCGTTACAACGCTTGCAGGTGTGAGTACTGTTCCAAAAATATATGAAAACGCAATGTTGACTTTAGGAGCAAGCAAACTGCATATAGTTTTTCGTGTTATGTTGCCGGGTTCTTTGCCTAATATAATGACAGGGCTTCGTGTCGGTGCGGGGTTTGCCTGGAGGTCACTAATTGCGGCGGAGATGACCGCAGGGTCTTCAGGGCTGGGCTTTATGGCTTTTAAGGCAAATTATGATTTTCAACAGCCGCTTCTTCTTGCCTGCATTTTGTTGGTTGGCGTGGTCGCCGTCATACTGGATACCCTTATACTTGCTCCGATCGAAAAGTATACAATAAACCGCTGGGGCCTTCTTACGGAGGGAAAATGACATGGGTAAAAAGAATATTTCGTTAAAAAAAGCACTTGCATTATTATGGAAAACAATAACTTTCCGAAGCGTTTTCACCATACTGATAGTAGCGATTGTTTATATGCTCTTTAATATGGTTCAGTATATCATTGCTCCAAGCCGGATAAGTGAGGAGCTTAAAGCTGAGATGGAAAAGACGCCGGACAGAATAACCAGAATAGAGGTCTGCTTCGATTTTACTCCTGAGGATTTTCACATCAAAGCAATGCAGAAATTAGGCTCGCTTGCAGGAGTCACCGATCACAGCGTATATATGATGTTTTCCACAAAAGAACAGATAGAGAAAGAATCAAGGATTTACTGGGTAGATCACATAAAACTTGCGGATTAATTTAACAAACGAGGGGGGAAATAATGGTAAAAAAATATAGATTTCTTATGGTTCAGCCTTTTCATATAGCAGAAGACAGCGAATTTTTGATATGGAATGTTGAGGGCGAGAAAGAAGACAAATTGATGAACTATAATAACCTTAACCTTGGAAGACTACTTGAAGACGTGGAATGGGAGGTTCATCCAGGTCCTAAAGCTCCATACGGCGACTGGCCGGTCGAAAACCGTGAAGAATTTGCGCTTGTTGCTGCAGGAAGGCTCGCCATTGTAAAGGAGGCCTGCGAAAGCGGTAAATGGAACGCGATTATTCTTTTAGGAGGAGGCGAACCGGGTGCACTCGAATGCAAGGAAATAGGAAAACGCTACGGGATACCCGTTACCTCCTGTGCATGGGCACAGATGCATATAGCATGCATGCTTGGTAACAAGTTCAGCGTTATTGACCTTACCGAGAGCCACAATATGTACTTCTATAATCTTGTGGTGCAGCATCATATGACCCATAGATGTGCATCTATACGCAACATTAATTACCCTATGCATAGGCCGGGAGGCGAAAACAAACGTGATTTGCCTGCAGAAAAAGAAAAGGCGCTCAGGGGAGAGTGCTCTCAGGGCGTTGAGGATGCCGTGAACGCGGCGATTGCAGCTATTCAGGAGGATGGTGCTGAGGTTATAACTTTTGGCTGTTCTGGAACCTATTGGCTGTCATCGTTTGTGCGAGAGCGGCTCCTTGAGATTGGTTGGGATATACCGGTACTCGAGGGGTATTCCTGTGCCATCGAGCTTGCAAAGCTCATGGTAGACCTTGGCGTAGACGCAAGCGGACTTTGGTTTCCATCCGACAATCCAAAGCAGTGGCGCGCCAAGAAAATCTTTTGAGCCAAAGCCAATTGGCTATTAAATAATATTAGGAGGAAGAGAATGAAAATGAAAAAGTTAGTAGCAATACTGATGGTGTTCGTGCTCTTTGGTGCACTTGCAGCATGCGGCACAAATGAGCCTGAACCTACGCAGGCGCAAACTGAAGCGCCAACAACGGCAACGCCGACAACGGCAACGCAGGGGACTGAACCCACAGAAGAACCATTTGAAGGAGATGTTCCCATGGCTGAGAACGTAAAGGTTACAATGGCCGGACTTTTGAATGCAAATCTTGCCTCATGGTACGTTGCCTTTGAGGAGGGACATTTCCTTGAACGCGGTATTGACCTTCAATTTCTTACGGTATCGGGCGGCAACGAGGCGGCAACGGCGCTCGCATCAGGCGATGTTGACATTGCTTTTGCATCGCTGAATAACTTCCAGGCTGCGGTTGCATCCGGTAACGACCAAAACGTTATAATTGCCATTACTACCGGCAACGGGGGCGAAGAGTGGTATTGCTCTCACATGGCTATGGTCGTTCACCCCGACAGCGAAGTAAAGAGCGAGAGCGACCTTAAGGGAGCGGTTATAGGAACTCAGCTTGGCGGAACCTCAGAATTATATGCGAGGGAGTATCTGCTTGATAAAGGTTATGATCCGGATAATGACGTTGAGTGGGTGCACATAAACAACGCAGATCAAGTGACCGCCTTTATCAACGGTGAGGTCGATATCATCTCCAGTTCAGAGCCCTATAATACCCAGTTCCAGAAGGAAGTGCCCGGCGCATGGGAACTCGTGCGCGGAGGCCCGTATTATACTTATGCATCCGGCGTCATGACAACAAAAGAGTATTATGAGAAAAACCCGGAAATAGTGCAAAAAGTTGTAACAGCTTTTGCTAAAGGCTGCTGGAGCACACGTAAAGACACCGAATCGGCAGCTGAGATACTCTCGCACTGGATGCCCGGCTCCGACGTAGAAGTGATGGCTGCAAGCCTCAAACATGTCGGTTACGATCCGCGCCTGACTGTAAATACCGACGTTGCGTGGGAGTATGGACTTGACTCGCAAATAAAAAGTGGGAAGCTTACAGATCGTATCCCCATGGCTGATTATACTGATGCTACTTTCATAGGTCAGGTTGTCGAAAATCACCCGGAGTGGTTTGAGGACCTTAATGACGCCGAGCTGTTAACCTATGAGGCTATGAAATAATATAGCCGTAAGTAAATAAGAGAATTTGAATCTGCGTCGGCAAACCGACACAGATTCACTATCACTATTTTTGTGTCCCGCGGCGCAGTGCCGCTGGCGAATAAAACACTTAAGGAGATTGGTAATGGAGTCTAGAATCATTAACCGCGGGGAGCTTGTGCAGGATAAACAATTTGAAAAGGGGTTTGGCGTCACTGCACTGGTAGACCGAGATACATGCGGATCTGAAAATATCGTTATGGGCCATACCATACACAACCCTGCTGCCCGCAACCAGGAACACGTTCATATGAACTGCGAGGTCATGTGGTTTGTAGCCAGCGGCCATTCGCGCCATTATTCAGAGACTAGGGACCATAAAGAGCATTCGGAGACTGAGTGTTTTCCAGGCACGGTCGGCTATGTTGCCCCCAATGAGATACATGTAGGTATGAATCTTGATAATGATGCTACCGGCGAGGTCATTTTCTTCTACGCCGGCGTCAATTCAAAAGATGACGCGGGAACAATTTTCCTTGAAGACGTCGATGTTGTCGAGAAATATATGAGAGAGCGCGGTAAGGACCTTAAGGATGTTCTTTAACCGGGATTAAAAGGAGAATTATTAATAATGAAAAAGACAAGAACAATCGACAGATATGCAACCGTTAAAGACGTTCAAAGCGATAAGGGTGTCGTGACCGAGTTTATGGTCGAAAAAGGGACTTGCCCGACCGTAAAGTTGCTTGGTACATATATGACCGTACCGGTAGGCGCGCGGAGCGAACTTCGTTGCCATGAAAATGCCGAGCTTGCCTGGTATATGCTCAAAGGTAAGATCATCGAGGTCATCGTAAAGAAAAACGGAAAGCGCATTGAAGAAGAGTGCGGGCCGGGCGCAGCCGGATATATCGCCCCGGGAGACTACCATCAGGAAATAAACATAGGCGGGGAAGCAGCGGAGTTTGTTATGGGGTATGTAAAGGCAAACAGCTATGAGCAGGTAGGGACAAAATACTATACTTTAAACAATACTGTAGAAAATAATTGATTTGCTTATAAAATGTTTTTATTTTATATGACATTAAGAGATGCCGAGGGTAAAAATATTAAATCTATCTGATTGAACGATAAACGAACGAAAGGAGACCTGTTAATGAAATCGGATTCCAGGTTGTATCATGAGAACGGAAGTTTACTGCCGCGAAGAAAAGATAGCCAGCAATGGCTGCTCGACTTCATGATCAAAACGACCGGAAGGACCCATGCTTTTGATATCGACGGCAGATTTATACCGGAAGGCGTGTCTAACCACGATCAGGTATATGCCGCGTGCTATAAGAAAGCGGGGGCAATGGAGCGTGTTGCGCGGGCAGCAGACAAAGAGGGAGACTCTCTCACCGCCAGAGACGTCTATCATGCGGCTGCGGCGATTTATCACATAGGTCAGCATTCGATCTTCACTGATGAAGATCCTAACAAGGCGATCATACATCGTAGAGTGGAGGAATGCTACGATCGCGTTTGTGCCCTTAACGATTATCCACTCGAAAAAGTAGAAATTCCGTTTGAAGGCTCATATATACAAGGACTTTTTCACATAATACCCGGGCGCCCGAAGGCTCCGGTATGTTTATTCCTGCCGGGAATGGATATGTGCAAAGAAACGGGGATAGACCCGGCGAATAATCCATTTATCAAACGCGGCTTTCATGTTTTGGTAATAGATGGTCCCGGACAGGGCATGAGCAATATCCGCGGTATTAAAATAACGAAGGACAGCTATGAGCGAGCGGCAAGCGAATGCGTATCATGGCTTATTAAGCGTCCCGAGGTAGATCCGGGAAAAATAGCCTCTATAGGTTTCTCTTTTGGCACTTTTATGAATACGCGCGTATTTGCACATGATAAACGAATCAAGGCGGCGGCAGGGCTGGCCGGTTGGTATTGCACAAAAGACCAGACCTTGGCGGACAGCCTCGAAATGGATGGTCTTCGTTCTAAGCAGGTTATGATGTATATGTGCGGAATAGAGGATGAGGTCGAATTTGACCGCTTCGCAAAAGACATGCATCACGAAGATACGATGCCTGTTATAGACAGGCCCTTTTTAATGGCGAGCGGTGAGTTTGACAAGATCGCTCCTATACGTAAAGCGGAGAAGTTATTCGATATGATCCCGGGCCCGAAGGAAATGTGGGTGTTTGAGGACAGCTATCATAGTGGTGTTCGTGAAAACATTCCTAATCTGGGCAATGTTCCGCCGACCCTGTTCGTTGTTGACTGGCTGAAAAAGGCAATAGACGGCAGGTTCGGGCAAGGGTACAATGTCAAACGTTTTATTCCTAAGACGCCTGATAAAGGTCCTTTTGGCCATGAAATAAAAAGCTTTGACCTGGAAGCGCGTCTGCCGTTCAAGTTTTAGCGTCATGATCTGAAATAATCTCTTCATTGTTTTGTGTGCAACCCCGCGTCTCACCCTTTGCGGCTTCAGAAAATGCGGCTTACATCACTGAGAGAATGCCGGTTTTAAAGAGAAAAAGGCAAGCCGCAAACGCTGTTACGCTTATAATACTGCCGAAATTTTATATAGCCCGGGGTGAGATGGGGGCATTGCATTTGGAGGGGCGCCGATATAACTACGGTTTTGCGCAGTATGGGCTGAGCTTCACGATAGGCAGTTGTAGGATCGGAAAATTTTCATCTGCAGATCATTAAGGCATAGAAATCTTTCTGAATCTTTTTTTTGTGTGGTCTGTCAACTGCATAAAAGAATCAAAAAATATAAAGCTGCAGGGATAATATACATTTTTTATATTTTATGGGAGTATGAATTGTTTGGTTATAAGGTCGTATGGTCTTCAATCGTTTTGCGCGGATGCTTTTTAATACTTTTTTTAGGAGGCGTAGCATTTAGTGCGGTAACATCTTATTTCTCGCTATGGGCTATACAGACGTTTAGGATTCCATCCAGCGCGGTTGCGATATTGTTCATGATAAGCGGCATCACCGGAATAGTCGCGAATCCGATATTAGGTTTTATTTCAGACAGGTTTTGCATACGCAGACAGATGTTATTGGTTGTGCTTTGCGTCTCGTTTATTTCATTCACGGGTCTTGCTTTAGTAAAAGAATATTCTGTGGCAATTCCTTTTATAATGCTGCTGGGCTTCGGAGTTATGGGGCCAATCATGACAATTGCAAACGTTTACATGCAAAGCAAAGGATTTAAACGAGAGATCGCAAGCCAATCAATATCGGTTATCAGGCAGGCATGGTCAATCGGTTATATCGTTGGACCTGTTATTGCTTCCGTTATATTGATAGTTGCCAAGGAGATACACTATGTCTTTCTGTGGTCGGCGGTGGTAATGGGTGTAAGCATTGCCATATTTCTTTTTATAAGAAAAAGTATAGTATTCAATTCGGAGAATTATCTTCCCCGGAAAAGCAGATCAGAATATAAAGAGCTTTTTAGAAGGTCAGATAATATCAGCTTATTGTTTTTTATATTTATGTTTATGGCTATCGTTTTCATATGGATTCCTGGCCAGACTCGTACGGTATATCTACCGCTGCTCGTTACAGGAGAAATAGGTTTGAACGACTCTCTTGTCGGGCCGCTCATTTCGGTTTTCTCGATTGTTATGACGTGCATGCTGCCAGTAACAGGGAAACTATCGGCCAAAGTAGGAGCCGCAAAATCCCTGTATGTAAGCGCATTGTTAGGTATTATTTATTGTCTGCTGCAGAGCTTTTCAAACAGTTATGCGGTTCTTCTTATGCTTCAGATTCTTCTTGGTATTGCGGCGGCGATGTGGAATACAGGCGCTATACTTTACATACAGGAGCGTTTTCCGAACAGAAAAGGTGTTGCGGATGGATTTTATGCTGCCGTATTACAGGCTCCCGCACTTTTTGTTGGGCTTATAATGGGATCCGTAACAGCAGCTTTCGGCATCAGAGCGGCGTTTGTTGCTGCGGCTGTATGCGAGGCAGTAGGTATAACTATTCTCTTTTTATTTGATAAGCTAAACAAGGTTGTTACATCGAAGTGGAGTCAGCAATATACAAAAAAATGAATACGGAGCAAGAAGAAGTGAAGCATATTAATATATAAGGTTCAACTTAACGCTCTACAGAGCATAGAGGTTCCTGAGCTTAACGCTGTGTTAAGCGAACTTGCCGAAAAATACAACGCTACACCGGCGGCGATCTCATTTGTCTGGCTGCTTCGTGTTCCCGGAAGCATTCAAGTCATTGCCGGTACGACGAACGCTCAGCGATTGAAAAATATTTGCCGGGCGCCGGACATTATGCTGACACGGAGCGAATGGTATGAGCTGTACGGGGCCGCCGGCAAAACGCTGCCGTAAATCTTTAATTTTTTATTCGAAGTTTTAGATAATAAAGGCAACCAAGATGCTATATTGTTGTGGATAAAAAAGCAGAAAACATCCACTTTGATAAATACCAAGCTAAACTGCAGTGTGTTTACGTAAAACGACTATTACGCGTTTTTAACATTTTCTGAAACCAGTCTAGTGCTATGGACTCCTATGTTAGTAATACGGCATCTTCTGCCTCGGTGCTTTGATTGACCGTCGAGTTCCGCACCACCAGTTTATGTGGAATAAAAAGCCGGCGTCCGTTTGTTACTTTTCCTGATATACGGGCGTGCAGCAGATTAGCGGCTTCTTCGCCGATCTCGTAATAGGACTGTTCGATCGTAGTCAGCGGAGGCCAGCTGATTTTCGAACTATCTTTACCACCAAATCCTGCGACAGCGATATCTTCTGGGATACGTATATTTGCTTTGTGCAGCGTTTTAATCAAAACATTCGCAAGCATATCCCGCACACAAAAAATAGCGTCCGGTCGGTTTTCCATGGAGAGGAATTCCTTGGCAACTTCTGTGCTGCTCTCAATGGTGAAATCACCATTCTTGATAAGGCTATTATCAATTGGAATGTTGGCCTTTTCATGCGCACGACGATAACCGATCTCCCTTCGGTTTGAGTATTTGAAAGGGTGCAGCATCCTCTCCAAACCGAAAAAGCCGATCCGCTTTCTTCCGATATTGATGAGATGGGCCACTGCCTCCTGTGCTGCCAAAACATCATCGCTTGAGACTATGCAGGGATCGATCAGATCGATTTCATCGCAGCATTGTACTATGGGTATTTGTTTGTTGATTTTCATTAGATCATGGATGGAATCCGAACAGATTCCAAGAGTTATGAGACCGCAGATGGTCTTTTCGCCTACCAATCGTTTCATAAACTTAGTATAGCTAATTCTTTGTCCCATAGTATATCCGAAAAAAACATCATAGCCAAGCTCGCCAGCAGAATCCTCAATTCCGCCCAATAAATCGTCGATAATATTGCCGCACAGTACAAGAATGGCTTTGTTTTGTTTAATATTAACAGTCCTGGTAGTAATCTCATATCCCAGTTCTTGAATGGCATCGAGCACCTTTGTCCGCATTTCTTCCGAAACCCGGTTGCTTTCATGTAAAACGCGTGAAACAGTTGCTACAGATACGTTGGCCCTTTGAGCAACATCCAATATAGTAGTAGCCAAGTAAAATCACTCCTATAATTATTGTTAACGCTTCGGTTGTCTAAAATAATTATATGAAAAAAATCTAATATTTGCAAATGAAATAAAATAAATGTTTGTGTCAAGTAAACGTGGGCAGATTTTTTGTTTCCCTAGATAAACACACGGCCAAAAACATTTCTCTTGATTTTCTTATAAAAGGGAGTATAATAGAATATAGGTCAAAGATAGTCAAAGTCAGCATTGAGCAACGAGTTTATGCGCTAAGTATCTACTAATTGTAAAGTGTTTACGGATAGGCTGATTTATATATAATATACATAAAACGAAGTGCTTTGCCGGGGAGGTGATTGTATGAAGTTCAGGGATTATTACGAGGTTCTTGGGGTGGATAAGAAGGCATCCCAGGATGAAATAAAAAGGGCATACAGGAAAATGGCGAAAAAGTATCATCCGGATGCGCATCCGGGGGATAAGGCTGCCGAGGATAAGTTTAAGGAAGCAAATGAGGCATATGAGGTGCTGGGCAATGACGAGAAAAGAAAGAAGTATGATCAGTTCGGAGCACAGGGGCAGTTTTACAATGGCGCTGACTTTGATCCCTCGGCATATGGCTTTGGAAATAATGTGCATTATGAATATCGGCAGGGCGGCAGCAGCGATTT
>CAYOKA010000002.1:0-1396 GCA_964404395.1 uncultured Oscillospiraceae bacterium
TGGGATATTTCCCCGGAATAGTAAGCTTCTTTCCGTTTACAATAAGAGAGGAAGTGACAGAAGCGTAACCATCCATGGAAGGTGCAGTTCCAACAATTGCATAGGGCTTATTCGTTCTATAACTAACAAGCCGGGCAATATCGTTCAGAACACCGGAGCCCACCGCAAGAATAAATGACGTATCTTGCTCCATTTCTATCAGAAGTCTGCCGATTGCAAGTTCATCAGGCAGGAGGTCGTGTATTCCCGGCTCAAATACAAATGAATCCAGTTGGAAACCCTCTTTATTAAGCCGCCTAACAACCGATTCGCCTAAAGCCTTATAGGTGTTTTGGTCAGATAGAACAAAAAGCTTGCTATCTCGGTATGGCTTAAGCGTATTAACAACATCATCCAGTACACCGCCATTACAGATAACCAATTTTTCTATATCAACACTGTGTCTCCTCCCGCAAGTGCAATCAAACACCATACCGAGCATTTCTTCAATGCTCTTACTAAATAAATCTTCTATATCTATCCCGCCCTCTATATCTTTTGCATTTTTGCCACTCATATTTTACCCTTCTATAGGCTCATCATTTTTGTCCATAGTAAGCGTTTGCTCCATGCTTCCTTAAAAAATGCCTATCAAGCAGTACATCTTGTACAGGTTGGATGGACGCATTCAACGTGCGTGATGCATATGCCATTTTTGCAATCTGCTCGAGTACAACACTGTTATAGACGGCATCATGTGCATCCTTACCCCAGGTAAAGGGTCCATGGCTTGCAACAAGTACGCCGGGCACCTGCAAAGGATCCTTCCCGTTAAATGCTTCAATAATAACGTTTCCTGTCTCTAATTCGTAATCACCCTTAATCTCATCTGAACTCAACAGCCGCGTACAGGGTATATCCCCATGATAATAGTCCGCATGGGTCGTGCCATAGCATGGTAGACTCATCTGAGCCTGTGCCCATGCAGTCGCCCACATGGAATGTGTATGCACAATTCCGCCGATACCGGGGAAGGCTTTATACAATGCCAAATGTGTGGGTGTATCTGATGAAGGATTGAGATTCCCCTCCACAACATTTCCTTCCATATCTAATACAACCATATGCTCGGCTGTCATCTCCTCATATCGAACACCGCTCGCTTTAATCACAACAAGCCCCTTGTCCCTGTCTATGCCGCTTACATTTCCCCACGTATATACCACCAGCCCACGTTCAGGCAACTCCAAGTTAGCCTCCAAAACGCTATACTTAAGGCTTCTAAGCATATACACATCACTCCTTTCAACAGAATTCTGCACATATAAACTTTATCACACCTGCCACCATCAGTCCATAGCCCTTGAGGACGGTTCTCCGTTCGGGGACGGTTCTCCGTTCGGGGACGGTTCTCCGT
>CAYOKA010000002.1:1496-43851 GCA_964404395.1 uncultured Oscillospiraceae bacterium
CTTGAGGACGGTTCTCCGTTCGGGGACGGTTCTCCGTTCGGGGACGGTTCTCCGTCTGGGGACAGTTCTCAACTTATCGAAGTAAGAGGATCTTGTAAAAGAACAGCAAAAAGGGATATCCCCGAAAATTATAACATGCGGTTACCAGCATCATACGCTTTTCAAGAAACGTCCCCTATGTTATGAGCACTTTTTTCATTTTGTTGAGAACTGTCCCCTCCACTGCCTCGGCACACGTAAAAAGGGACGTTTGAATAAACGTCCCACATTCACCCATCTTTCTATTTAGCGGCTTTTGCCGCCTTTGGGGTTAACGGCCTTTTCAAAGCGACCTTCACCTGCGTTCTCACCCAGCTGGTCATTACTGACGGAAGGCTTATTCTTTCTATTTGCACCGCCTGACTTTCCCTTTTTAGCCATCAGACATCCTCCTTTCATAATCGCAATCTGTCAATTCTGCAGTTTGGCTCATGTTTGTGACACAAGCTTAAGCTGAATATATTATTTGCATCTTTATGAAAATTATGTCTGAAATTTAGCAACTTATAGAACTTTGCCAGTTTCTTCCGTTTAGCTGTGCTCTACCCAATCAAAACTGCGACCGACTGCTTTCCCCCATCCCCGCAAGAGCTCCTGACGTTGCCTGTCATCCATATCAGGGGTAAATATTACATCGCTTCTTCGTTTTCTCTTAATTTCAGCCTTGTCCTTCCACATTCCTGTTGCAAGCCCTGCCAGATAGGCAGCTCCAAGAGCAGTTGTCTCTGTGTTCAAAGGACGATAGACCTGTTTATTCAAAATATCGGCCTGGAACTGCATAAGAAAGCTATCGCGACTGGCGCCCCCATCTACATTAAGCTCACCTATGGTAATCCCGGTATCCTGTTCCATTGCCTTTACCAATTCGCAGCTCTGGTAGGCTATGGATTCCTGCGCTGCACGGATAATATGCTCCTGTCTTGTACCTCGTGTAATGCCGACAATGGTTCCGCGAGCATACATATCCCAATAAGGCGCTCCAAGGCCTGTAAAGGCAGGCACAAAATAGACCCCTCCGGTATCCTTCACTTTATTCGCATAATACTCTGCATCGCGGCTTTCTTTAATAAAATTCATCTCATCACGAAGCCATTGGATTACCGCACCGGCCACAAACACACTGCCTTCCAACGCATACTGAACTTTTCCATCAATGCCAATAGAAATGGTTGTAATCAGACCATTTTTACTTTCACACAGGGTATCCCCTGTATTCATAAGCAGAAAACAGCCCGTTCCATAGGTGTTCTTTGCTTCGCCCTTCTCAAAGCAGCATTGGCCAAATAGCGCCGCCTGCTGATCTCCTGCTATGCCTGCAATTGGAATTTCTCTACCTTCTATCGATGCATAGCCATAAATATCACTTGAATTACGTACCTCAGGCAGCATTACCAGAGGGATTCCAAGCTCCCTGAGCATTGTTTTGTCCCATTCAAGCTTTTTGATATTATAAATCATTGTGCGCGAAGCATTCGTGTAGTCAGTAACATGTACCTTACCCCCTGTAAGATTCCAAATAAGCCAGCTGTCCACCGTACCAAAGAGAATTTCACCGCGTTCCGCTCGCTCACGAGCCCCCTCCACATGATCAAGAATCCACTTAATTTTTGTACCCGAAAAATAGGCATCCGGAACCAGCCCCGTTGCCTGTTGAATATACTCAGTTAATCCTCCGGCTATCAGTTCTTCAACGACATCCGCAGTACGGCGGCACTGCCATACAATGGCATTATATATGGGGCAGCCTGTCTTTTTATCCCACAGGATTGTGGTTTCGCGCTGATTTGCGATACCAATGGCAGTAATATCATTTACACTAACTCCGCTTTTGACAATAACCTCCCTCAGCACACTACACTGAGATGACAGTATTTCCATCGGATTATGCTCGACCCAGCCCTCCTTGGGATAAAATTGAGTGAACTCCTTTTGGCAAATACACACAATATTCTGTTCCCTATCAAATAGAACCGCCCTGGAACTTGATGTTCCCTGATCCAGCGCTAAAATGTATTTCCCCATGTTCCTCCATCCTTTCTGAATTTGACTGTTACAATAGCTAATGTAAGGCTTTTGCGATGCTACCTTTATGCAGAGCCGGCTTCAAAAAAAGGACCTACAGGTCCTTTTTACCGGCTTCACTAAACCCCGGCTTCATTAAATTGCTGAATTTCACTTCTCGGCGGGCTTCTCCACGATCTCCTTCTCGGCCTTTTCCTTCTCAGCATTATCTTTTGCCCATTCAGCCGCTTCCCTTATCTTAGCCTGATGCTTTGGATCAACCTTATTATTATAATGATTCCTGCTATTTAGAAAATGAATATCAAAAACTCCATTCATATTATTGCCTTTAACCGCATCAAAATTGGTCCCGCGGCTATATCCACCACTCCTTGATGATATTACCTTGTTTGCCTGATACTTATCCATTCCCGCATGAGGATAGCCCGTCATACAAGCAGCGAGCTCGTAACCGTCCACTTTTACGATTACCGCTCTTCTCTCCCAGCTCCACACACCATTATATATTTCTTTCATAATGGCAGTGTCAGCCTTTGTAAGGGTCTCGCAATCAGCGTGATTAGAGCCGTAGGTCCTTCTAATATTAAAGCTCTTACCCGTTTCTATGTCATATACAGTGGCATCAGCGCCCCTGCCCCAAATGTTTTCTACCACACCAAACCACTTCAGCATATAACTATCTTGCTGCTTTTTCTCTATATTATCCTGTTGTGCGGCCGGTGCTTCAACTGTTGCAGCTTTAACTGCAGTCTTCGGCCCATTACCGCTTATCAAGTCATCGATTAGCCCAAGTGTAGCACTTCCTGCGATTCCATCAGCCAAATATCTATACTTTTTTTGAAGATTTGTAACCGCTGCTTTGGTCGCCGGCCCATAAAACCCGGTAGCATTTGTGTTAAGATACCCCAACTTAATGAGATTTTTTTGCAATGAAGTAACGTAACTATTCTCGTCACCTTCCTGCATCAATTTGGGGTTAGCTGAAGTCGTATTTCGGCCCATTAATCTATCCAGCAACAAAAAAGTTTCTTCCCCTACAATTCCGTCAACCTCATATCCATAATCCCTCTGGACTTTTCTGACAGCATTCTCTGTCAAATCTCCGAAATATCCTGTGGCCTCCGACGAAAGATAGCTAAGCTTTATTAAATCCTTCTGTAAAGCTATTACCTTAGTGCCCTCGCACTCCTTTTTCAGCACGTCAGATGATGCTGAAACAAAAGTCGAACCCAATACCATGACAACAGCCATTATTGCTGCAGCACAGATTGTCTTTTTCCGATCCATATGTAGCTCTCTCCTTTCCACTTACGGGGTTAGCTGGCGGGTTAGGTAGAAGAGACTGCCCTTTATACCATCATGCAGTATGTGACCTCAGCAGGCTGTAATCAAGTATGAATTCACCCCAATGATAAAAATCCCCCGTTTCCCTATACCTCTTTATAGGGAATTCAGTGTGCGATGCGGCAGCAAAATATGCAACCTTCAATAGCAGCACATGGCTTGTCCGCATACTGCAAACTAATTGTACCAAATTTTTTAATGGAATGAAACCCCTAATATTTTTAGACTTTTACCATGCAACCTTAGTATGATTCAGCTGCACAATATATAGTGGCAAGTTTTCATGCCTGCCCGCAATATATTGTGCGGTGGAACTTAAAACATGTTGTATCGCATACAGCGGCCGTTCCGTAGTGTTGAGAACAGCCGCCGAATATTATTGCACATTATTCCAGGTTTACTTGTCTATAAACTGCACCTTACCTCCCTATAAACTGCTGTACAAGTATCTTTCCATAGGTTGCACTATTCTCCACACCTATACCCGTTACTTTGAACCCGGTATTTAGAATATTACTCTGGTGACTTTCAGAACTCATCCATGCCTTAAAAGCACCTTCAACCGTCTTGTTACCGGCAATATTCTCGCCTGCAGACTTAAATACATTGTCAAATTGCCTCATCATATCGAAGGGCGACCCATACGTAGGCGATTGGTGTGAAAAATAATTGTTATCAACCATATCCTTTGCCTTCATTCTTGCGACCTTCATCAAATTTTCGTCTGCCGTGAGTGGTTCAAGCTTTTTGTCAGCACGCGCCTTATTAACCAATTCCAGCAGCTTCTGCTCATCCTCCGACAGTGTTAAACTGTTTGGAGAAGGGGTCTTGTCTTTCGCAGGGGGTTTCTTGGCCTCCATACCGTTTGTAGTAACCGGTACAGCACCACTTGCAAACTCAATGTATCTGCCATCTACCGCGCCGACCAGTCCGTTGTCCGGATAGTATACCGCATACCAGTCTCCAAGCTTGCCCATGACCGTTACCGCCTGCCCCTTTTCGAGCTTACAGATGGAAGGATAGCTTGTTGACGGGCCCTCTCTGAGATTAAGCCTGCTAACAGTTACCATCGCCGCATCATACTCAATTTTTTCAAGTGCCAGCTGCATAGGTGCGTTGCTGTCACCGGTTGATGCATAACAGGTTGTCGAAACAATTAGAATACACAACACCACTAAAACTATTTTCTTTTTCATACTATTACCTCCAATTGTCTATTCATGCAAAATCATTTGATTTATACTGTTTATAGTATTGACAAATATTTATGAATTATTTGCATAAATGTGATATGCAGGTAATATTTTTTCAAATCCTACCGTTAATCGTTCTTTTTCCCCTCCAGCCTCCTGTTTCTAAAGAAGAGAGTAATATCCGTGGATACCATTAGCAGATTGAGCAAATACATGAAAACAACCCAATCCCTGCTGTAAAGCAGCTTATGGATAATTCCCGACAGATACCCTATCACTAAAACCATCAAGAAAAGAACGCTCTTACCCTGTGTTTGCTTTGAAGTGTAGGACTTGTATATGGAAAATGGCCACGCCAAACCAAAGCAGAGTAGCATTAAAATTTCAAACACGCTCATTTTTATCTCCTCCAACATTAATTCCGTCTAGTAAGCCTTGCCCCAATACACAAGTGACTTGGCTTCCTTCCCGCAGCATATGCATTTATCGGAAACAGCCTCTTCATCGAAGGGTACACAGCGTGATGTTGCTCCTGTTTTCTCTTTTATTGTTTCTTCACAGGCGAGGGCTCCGCACCACATTGCCCTTATAAAACCAGGTGCCTCTCTGATAACCCTCTCAAATTCTGCAAACTCCGTAACTGTACAGGTTTTCTCATCCCTTGATGCAGTCGCCTTGCTCAACATACTATCATGTATGCAATCAAGCAGCTCAGGCACCTTCGTCTCAATTTCATCAATCGGAATAAAAATCTTTTCCCCGGTATCCCTTCTTGCAAGCACAACCTGCCCCTTTTCAATATCCTTAGGCCCAATTTCGAGCCGAACCGGTACGCCCCTCATTTCATGTTCGCTAAATTTCCAGCCCGGTGACTTATCGGTATCGTCCATCTTCACTCTTATGGCACCGGACAATCTATAACAAATCTCAGAAGCCTTTTCAAGAACGCCTTCCTTATGCTGTGATATAGGTATGACAATTACCTGAACCGGTGCGATTCTTGGCGGTAATACCAGCCCACTGTTATCTCCGTGTACCATTATAATGCCGCCGATTATTCGGGTAGACATGCCCCAGGAGGTCTGATGCACATACTGAAGCTGATTGGATTTGTCGGCATACTGTATGTCAAATGCTTTGGCGAATCCATCACCGAAATTGTGCGTTGTACCGGATTGAAGTGCCAAACCATTATGCATAAGCGCTTCTATCGTATAGGTTGACTTTGCCCCTGCAAACTTCTCTTTGTCTGTTTTTTGCCCTTTAATAACCGGAATAGCTAGCACATTTTCGCAGAACTCCGCATATACATTAAGCATTTTAATTGTCTCTTCCTGAGCTTCCTCATCAGTGGCGTGGGCTGTGTGGCCTTCCTGCCATAGGAATTCGGTCGTCCGCAAAAACGGCCTTGTAGTCTTTTCCCATCTAACCACAGAGCACCATTGATTGTAGAGCTTCGGCAGGTCCCTCCATGAGTGGATAACATTGGCATAATGATCGCAAAAAAGCGTTTCTGATGTCGGTCTTACACAAAGCCTCTCGGCCAGTTTTTCATCGCCACCATGGGTCACCCAGGCTACCTCCGGTGCAAAGCCCTCTACATGATCCTTTTCCTTTTGCAGCAATCCTTCGGGAATAAACATCGGCATATAGACATTTTCATGCCCGGTTTTTTTAAATCTCCCGTCCAGCTCCCTTTGAATGTTTTCCCAGATAGCATAGCCGTAAGGACGAATAATCATACAGCCTCTCACGCTTGAATAGTCCACCAGATCAGACTTTTTGATGACATCGGTATACCATTGTGAAAAATCCTCATCCATAGAAGTAATCTCTTCAACGAATTTTTTATCCTGTGCCATAATAACAACTCCTTCATTTCTATAAATTTCTATCTGCTTGCGCCCCCTGTAATCAAAAAGCTCTGTGCATCAAGCTCATTGATTTTACCGAACTGCAATAAAAACAAACGCCCCTGTATAAACACACAGGGACGAATTTAATCCGCGGTACCACCCAATTTGGATAACCCAACTTGTCGAGCCTGTATCGCAGCTCAAACGGCTGTCTCATCGGCAGCATCTCGGGGGTGGGAAGAAAGGTCAACCCTTTCGCATTCCCGTCATCGACGTCTTCATATATTAAAAAATAGTATATTACAACCTTTCGAGACTGTCAAGAGAGCGAGGGGAGCGGGGGGACGGATCGGGGGGGACGGTTCTCCTATCTTGCACTCAGAAAAGCAAGTGGGAGAACCGTCCCCTTGCTTTGGGAGAACCGTCCCCTTGCTTTGGGAGAACCGTCCCCCTGCTTTGCTCTGGACAAATTATCCCCCACAGAATATAATCAACTCAGGAAAGGTACTCCTAATCAGCTAAAGCTGCCGAAAAGGTACGCCGAGGGCAGAAATGTGGGTTGTTATCATGAGAGTAGGGATTGGCCAGGACAGCCACAAATTTGATTTTGCAAATAAGCAAAAAAAACTGATATTAGGCGGAATTGTCTTTGACAAGGAGCCGCCTTTAGCAGGAAACAGCGACGCCGATGTGATACTTCATTCTATTACGAATGCTATCTCAGGTGTCACCTGCAAAAATATTCTTGGCGACGTAAGTGACGAGCTATGCCTGAACCAAGGCATAACAGATAGCAGCGTTTATCTTAAGGAAGCTCTTAATCATCTTCGCGATCTTAGAATTGTGCATTTGTCCATATCCATTGAATGCGCAAGGCCAAAGATTTCCCCGAGAATTGATGAAATCAGAAAGAGTCTTTCTTCGCTCATCAGTATCCCTGAGGACTGTATTGGAATTACCGCCACAACAGGAGAAGGTCTCACTGCATTCGGGCAAGGCCTTGGCATTCAGGTGTTCAGCATAATCACAGTGATTTAGCTCATTAAGTCATCGACCTGCATATGAATTCCGCCATCGTCAGATCTTCCTTTGTTGTAATTTTTATATTATTGTAGCTTCCCATCACAAGCATGACCTTATGCCCCGCTCTTTCCAGCAATACAGCATCGTCCGTTCCGCTGAACCCATCCTGCTCAGCCTTTCGGTGAGCATCCATGATTAATCCATACCGAAATCCCTGAGGTGTCTGAATACGCCACAATCCATTTCTTTCAACGGTCTCTTTAACAAAGCCATCAGGCCCCACCCGCTTAATCGAATCCTTGGAAGGCACTGCCACAATAGCCGAGCCGTGCTTCTTCGCTGCCTCAATGCAGCGTGCTATGCTCATTTCATCAATAAAGGGTCTTGCACCATCATGAATCAAAACAACAACACACTCCGATGATACCTTGCGAAGCCCGTTATAAACTGATTGCTGTCTGGTCGCTCCTCCGGCTGTAATAGCCCTCACCTTTTTATAATTATACTTCTCCACTGTTTCACTGCACAACTCAACTTCAGCTTCATTGGCGACGATAATAATCTCATCAATGAGCGCAGAGTCTTCAAATTGTTGAATTGTTCTAGCTAAAATCGGCTTTCCAAGCAGATCAATATATTGCTTATTTTTCTCCATGCCCATCCGCGAGCCTTTGCCGGCCGCTGCAATTACTACGCTTACCAAGTCTTTCGCTCCGCACTCATTCATGCTCCTGAACTCCTCCTAAAACGTACATAAAAAACGGGGCTAATCAACCCCGTGTATTTTGTCTATAAAAATATTAAACAAACCACATTCAATATCACATATTATTTTACTCAATATTACATCACGCGCTCAATATTGCACTTGGGCTTTGCAAATATCATTCGACCCGCAGCCGTCTGCAATATGCTCGTTACAGTTACATTAAGGCTTTCCCCAATATGTTGCCTTCCGCCGTCTATGACAATCATTGTGCCATCGTCAAGATAACCGACTCCCTGACCGTTTTCCTTCCCATCCTTTATGACCTGCACAGTCATTTCCTCTCCGGGAAGCGCAATCGGCTTCATGGCATTGGCCAATTCGTTGATATTCAATACCGGAACACCTTGGAAATCAGCAACTTTATTCAAATTATAATCAATGGTTAAAACCTTGCCTCTCATTTTCTGAGCAAGCTTTAAAAGTGCACTGTCTACTTCGGTGTCGGAGGAAATTCCAACATTTTCCACTCTTACAGGAAATTCTAAATCCTTTTGAAGCATATTCAACACATCCAGACCACGTCTGCCACGGTTGCGCTTGAGGGAATCCTGGGAATCAGCTATGTGCCTGAGCTCTTCCAGCACAAAGCTGGGAACGATGAGCTCCCCTTCGATAAAACCGCTTCTGCAAATATCGACGATTCTGCCGTCGATGATAACACTCGTATCCAGTATCTTGCATCCGGTTTGAACACTACTGCCCTTCGCACCGGCAGTTTTTCCCCTCATAGAATCAAACAGATTTTCATTTTTCTTTCCCGCCGCCACAGCAACACCAACACAACTAAATATTACGTTTGCTGAAATTGAAATTGGTGTGCCAATAATATCGATGTCCTTTATAGGTATTGTAACAAGATTTGCTATGACCAGACCCGCTATCAGGCCGATCGAACTAAGCACCAGCTCATATAGCGTCAGTTTTTGGAGAACTGCTTCCATTTCATCGAGTGATTTCATTATTACATCAATCAACTTGTTTCCTGTGGTATAAAAAACAAGCGCAAAGGCGAGTGACACAACAACAAAGACCAGAGTCTTCAATTCCGGAGCCAGGTCTTGCAGTTGATTAGCAAAAAATGTCCTTGTTAGCGTTATGCCTGTCATACCGCCTACAGCTGCAAATGATAGTTTAATGGTATAATTCAACACTCTATCAAACTCCCCTATAAATAATATTTCCCGTCCATCTTCGGTTAAATACCACATCTTCGGTCAAATACTAAATTCTGAGGAAATCATTGATTACCGTTTCAATCTCTGTCTGGCTTGTATCTTCAGCCAGTACAAGTTCACTAACTAAAATCTGCTTTGCACTGTTCAGCATTTTTCTTTCGCCCGTTGAAAGCCCTTTTTCTCGATCTCTCTTCATAAGTATCCTTACAACATCCGCTACTTCATATATATTCCCACTTTTAATTTTTAACATATTCTCTCTATAACGTTGATTCCAGTTGTTTGTGACATTAACACTCTGATCCTGAAGAATCTCGTACACCTTGTCCACATCATGACTGCCTATTACTTCGCGGATACCTACTTCCTCCACATTTTGCGTCGGTATCATGACCTTCATGTCACCAACCGGCATTTTCATCACATAATAGTCCCGCTTCTGGCCAAGTATTTCTCTTTCCTCAATGGATTCGATCACACCGGCTCCATGCATCGGATAAACTATTTTGTCGCCAACACTAAACATAACAAATCCTCCAAACGAACCATAAAAAGGTACACATTTCACAATCTGCTGTGATTTGTCTTTTGTCAGATATCGTTCGGCGAATTTATAGGTATCAGCCTGTTTTCGTCAGAAACGATTAATGAAATACCGAAAAAAATACTTCCCATGCATCCATATAATAGAAATTAAGGAAGTCATTTATGCTCTCTTCAACCACTATAATAGTATACACCATAATAATATTCTTGTCAAAAGCAACTAATTTTGTCGCGGGCCATTCCCTATAGGCCAGGCATAATGCAGGACAATCAGCCAATATGCCATTATCAAGTGTCAAGATTTATTTCCTCATCTGTGCCATTATCCACCAATGCAGCACGGTTTATGCAAATGCTTGCCCCCAGTAATACCCAGAACACCGGTGCCGCCGAAACCGAGCTGTCTGAAAACATTCCGGCTACCAGATACCCGGGGATAGCAGCATTTATCAGCATCACATAAGTGAAACGATGATATGTAATCCTTTTGTTCTTTACGGTCCCTATACAAGACATAAAAAAGTACGCAAGAAGACAAATCAGCGAAATAAGTGAAATTACACCAGTGTTAATCGCAGTTTGCAAAAATATACTGTGGGGTTTATCTATAAGTATATTAGCATCATACATAAAATTAAGCTTCCCCAGATAATCATCCTGGGGAAAATATATGGCGAAAGTGTCAGGACCATGGCCCAAAAATAATGTGTGCTTTATCAAAGGTATAGATCTTGACCATATGTATCCTCGCGCGGACGCAAATCGTTCCAGCCCTTTGAATCCAAAGCTTTCAATGGGCAGGACATCAACAACCCTGCCATGAGAATCAAGGGGTACAAATTCGTCATCAATAACTGCAAAAAGGAGGAATGACTTGTCCTTTACAATATTGATGATATTACCTGATACTTGTATAAAATAGCTGTCATACTTCTTATTTGTGAAAGTGTGTAAATCGTTGTTTTCTGCAGGCCTTAGCTCCAAAGGATTATCCTCGTCATCAAAAAAGCTAACCTTATTATCGGAAGCCTTTATACGAAGCTTACTGAATTCACTATACAGAGTCAGTGTTCTACCTTCCGTCTCAAAATTCCTTACTTTATCCAGCTCGGGACGGATTGATTCTTCTTTTATTGTAGAAAAAAAGGAAACGAATCTCTTGTTTAATGCTCCACCACTTTGAAATGACATTAAAACGAAAACAACAATGAAGAAGGAAAAAACGGTCAAAACCCTTTTCCACCTTGCCCTATGCTTGAAATATAGCAATATCAATCCAAATAAAACACCAACCGCCGCGGCTGCATATGCCCCTCTTGAATAAGATCCGAGAAGGCCGGCGAACATCAGGCAGCTGTAGGCTGCAGAGGCCACAATATGAAGCTTCTTTTTTGCTGTCATTGTCAACACGAAGGAAAAGGGGAAAAGCATTGAAATATACATCCCAAAAGTATTGCTGTTGAAAAGAGTCGCGTATATCGCATTTTCGTAAGGTGTTCCTGCGTAATTGTCAGACCTTATGTTCAAGGCACCAACAGCTTCACCGGACATAATAAGCTTCTGTACCATTGAGGTTTTGAAAAGGTCCAGCCCACAAAATTGAAAAATTCCAATGAGGCAAATTAGCGTAGAAGATACAATAAGACAAGCCAGGAGAAGCCTTATGCTTGTTTCGTCATTAAATACATGAAGTGACACAAAAAGTAGCACCATATATGCCAAAATTATGAAGATCCCTTCATATCTTCCGGCAAAGCCAAAATAGGCAATATGCTTATATTCAGAAAAGACAGTGGACAAAAGTGCAAATAGTAGAAAAACAATCAGCGGAATATAAATAATTACAGGCTTCGGCTTAATCTTATGGGACAAAAAACCCCAAAGCAGCATGATCACCGCTAAGCTAGCAAAAATTATTAATGCGGCATTCTTATAATATGAGAAAAAATCAGCATCAATGTCGCCATGGGGCCAGATCCCAGCTACAGTAGTGTGGACAGGTATCATCTTCTGCTTCACAATGAGAGGTATCAACCCTGCTGCCAATGCAACAGGTAATGCAAATATCCATGGTGCTTTTTTCGTAGACAGTTCAGATGCCACCTGCATTCTCCCTTATTCTAAAATGAAATCATTATTCCCGGCGCATGCCCACATCAGCTAAAATAGCTGTAAGCATATAAATCACACACCGGAGGTAAATGATGCCCTCATGTATGAAAATATTATCACACTCTGCCACCAAAAGAAAGAAGCCCCATGGAAAGTCGTTACGGGGCTTCCTAACATCTTAGCTTCTTTGTTTTAGCTTCTTTGTTCCTTGCATTCAAATCCGACTCAATTCAATCTTAACCCGCTGGCTCTTCAAGGGTCTTAATTTCTACTGAATTGGAGGATCCTGCGTATTCGCCACCCTCGACAACTAGTCTGAATTCATAAGCCGTGTTTGGTGTAAGACCTGTAGCTTTAGCAGTCGTAGACGTTGCATCAAGAGATGATTCAAGAGTAGTGTCAGTCCAGTTACTATCAGCATCAGTCCTGTGCTGCACTTTTACTAAATTCGCACCCACAGGAGCCGAGAAACTGAAAGTGGCACTGGTACTGGTAGTATTATTATGCGCAAAGTCGATATATTTGATTAAAGTAGTGACATTAACTACATTAGAAATACCTTCCCAGTCTCCACCTGTAACTTCAAGCCTGAACTCATAGCTAGTGTTTGATGCAAGATCTATTGCTGTAGCAGATGTGGATGCACAGCCTAAAAGGGTCTCAGGGTCAATTGTAGCTTCAACCCAGGTTTTGCCTCCATCAATCGAATGTTCAATTTTTACTGAATCGGCTCCATCAGGTGCACTAAACTTAAAAGTTGCCGTATTACTACTGTATCCATACAAGACAAAATCACTTTTGGGTCCTTTAATTAGTTGATCGACTCCAGATCTTTCATACCCTAATGCGCAAACATTTATTGAATAATTATTTCCGGTTTCAAACACGCCCTTATTAATTATAATTTTTCCTTCTTGAATTGTAAACTGAGGCTCCGGATCGTCGAGATTATAATATTTGTTAATATTGCTGTCCGCCCCGCTGCCTGCCCTATGATACACATGTATACTATAAATTGATCCTCTCCAGTCAGCGTTATCATCAAATTTCAACTCAATATCATTTTTAATATTATTATCAAAAGTATCTGCAGTCAGTTCCGGCGGTGTTAATATAGTGTTTACGGCTATTACGTTTGATACTCCTTCATTTATACCGCCTATTACATTTAGACTGATTTCATATTCCTTATCTGGACTTAAACCGCTCAAATAGTATTCCTCTGCAGTTTTGTCAATTGTTTCTACTAGTGTTGTCCATTCCGTTTCTGTCGGCTTTTCCCTATACTGCACTTCAACTGACTCTGCTTCGATTGGGGCCGTCCAAGTTAATCGGATAGATCCATCATAAGGCGATAATTCCCCCTTGAAATCTGAAACATACTCTACTAGTTTAAGTGAACTACTTACTTTTTCACTTGGCAGTTTGCGATTTCGATCACCATCACTGTCACCGGAAAGGCTAAATGAAATGTTTCCCGGCTCCGTAGGCATCTGCTTGTCTATTAGCCATAGTGTAAATTCAGGTATATTGTCCAGATTCTTGATTGTTACAGTTTTCCCTCCATCGCTTATATTCTCAACTCCATCTAAATTGAGCTGACTGTCAGATGAAATGTAACACATATCGCTTGTCGTTGCAGCTATGCCATCCGGTAAATTAAAGATAACTGTCCCATTAGAAAACCTTTCACCCGGTGTATACTTGATATATAGATCTTTATATGCTCCTATTGTGACGATTTCCGTGCCAATATCCAAACTCCCCTTTGCCGTCTTTACAGGTTTCGGAGGTGGCGTTGTGTCCGAAGGCGTTTCGACAGGCTTTGGTGCATTGTTTATCTTAACGCCGCTAACCATTACAGAAACGTCTTCTCCAATATCTAATTCCTGAGGCCTTGCATCAAGTATCACGTCATCTGTATTAATCTGTGCGTTTTCTATTCTTGAACCTCCCTTTACCATCACTTCGCTATCGGCAACAAAATTTGCAACACTAGCTGTATTCCCTATAACTATATCTGTCTTGCTGGTACCTTCCCTGACGTTTATTGTTCCGACAGTGCCGTCAGTAATCTCCGCATTAACATCATCAGCCTGAATGTCTAAGCTTATAAAGTCGCCATCAAGTGTAATCTGTTGACCGGCTGCAACTCGGATTACCTCAACCCCATTGAATCCATTTCCCGTCAGGTTGCTTTCAACAAGTCTTCCACCGGAATTTAAAATGGTATTTTCAATCTCAGTGTTTCCCGAAGCTACAACCCTTACTTTTCCATCCTTTTTAATAATAATCAAACTACCGGTCAAGGCAGTATTGTGAAGAATGATGCTGTTTTCGCCGCCACCCTTTACAATGGTTCTTCCGGTAATTTTGACATTATCCAGCTTAATATCTCCATCTCCAATTCCCTCGGTAAGATAAAGATCGCCATGGATTGTCATATCCTTAAGAATTACATTATCCGTATTAACGACAAGGTTGCCATTAACATCGCCTGTATATGTACCTTCCTTGTTCTTCAGATCCCCTACGATATTATCTATCATTTTCACGGCTTCTGCTCTGGTAATATTCCTTGTGGGCGCAAAAATATTGCCCGGTAAGCCAGCCATGTACCCACAGCCTACAAGGGCATTAACTGCGTCTTTGCTCCACGAAGCTACTTTCCCTGCATCAGCAAACCTCGACAAATTATTCTCCGGATTTGCCTCAATATCAAATGCCCGCGCAAATACTAAAGCCGCTTCCTGTCTGGTTATGGGGTCATTTGGCCTGAACCGTCCAGCATTGCCGATGAAGTTGCCTGCTTCCGCAGACAATGCCACATCATTTGCAAAAGGCATATCAGCTGCTACATCGGAAAATTCAACATCCGACTTCTCCACATAATTAAAAACCTTGCTCAGCAAAATGGCCATATCTACACGTTTAATGGGGTCCGAAGGGTTAAAAGCTCCGCTTTCATCGGTCTGTATAATACCATAGGAGAGCCATTTGCTTATTTCCTTATGTGCCCAGCTTTTTGAATAATCAGACGCTTGTGTTTGCGATAAAACACTTGTTAGGTTGAAAAGAATAACTAACATAACTACTAAGGCACTAATCAGCCTGAACCATTTTGTCATAATTTTGTTCCTTCCTTTCGTAAAAAAGTTTAGCCTTTGCAAGTTACATGTAATATTTTCCATGTTCCATACATATTATAACAATTTTGGACATAAGTCAGCTAATTATTCATTATTTACTAGTTCGCACAGGTATACTTAAGCCTTTACTTCTTGGACAGCTCCTTGAAAAACTGCAAAACGATAGTTTACGGCATTGACAACGAGTTGTCCCAACATCTATAATAAATGTAGGCTAATACATTTTTGTATGTTCAATTCCAGTATATAGAGCGCGCTTGTGCATGGATTCTGACATAATATGTGCGTTAGCGCCTTATACAAAATGCGATGCATCAGGAGGATAAACACAATGAAGGAAATGTTAATGGTTGAGTTTCAGAACACGGTACAGGATTTAATCTTTAGAAACAAAAGCATCATTGATTCCATTACAAAATATCAGGAATCCAATGCAAGGGTCAACCGCGCTGTTGTAAAGGCTGTCACACAATGCGGGTGCATTTCGATCGAAGCAGGAAAGCAGAAAATGCCTGAAGACGGCAGTTTTGAAGAGGTTCGTGCGGCAATGGATACCCATGTCAGCGGGAAGCTTTGTGAAAACTGCACAGATCAGATTGAAAAGGAGCTTGGAAAGAATCTTTATTATATAACTTCCATATGCAATACACTTGACCTGAATCTCTATGATATCCTGATAAAGGAGCTGGATCAGGTTAAAATGCTTGGTCAGTTCAATCTGGAATAGTATTTCTGGAATAGCATTATTTAAAGGTGATTTCCAGAGCTTCCTGTAGATTTGAAACCGGAATTATCGCGGCTCCCGAAGTATTTTTAATTTGACGCGCCATTTTCATGTTCCCTTCCGGTATGACAATACTCTTAAAGCCGAGCCTTATAGCTTCCGAAATCCTTTTGTCTACCTGTGCTACAGCACGTATTTCTCCGGTAAGTCCGATTTCACCTATTAACACGCAGTCGTTGCAGACCGGCAGGTTTTTAAAGCTTGAAGCAACTGCAGCAGCAATACCTAGATCGCAAGCCGGTTCATCCAGCCGTATGCCTCCAACCACATTCAAATAAGCATCATAATTATAAAGCTGAAGACCCACGCGCTTTTCCAGAACTGCCATCAGCATCGATAATCTGTTGTAATCAACTCCCGTGGCCATTCTTCTGGGTACAGCAAAATTCGTGACACAGACAAGGGACTGTATTTCAATCAACATGGGCCTTGTGCCCTCAAGGCTTGATACCACGGCAGATCCGGGAACATTATTTGATCTTCCCGACAACATCATCTCTGAAGGATTTGTCACCTCTTCAAGGCCGGAATCCCGCATTTCAAATATACCGATTTCATTTGTGGATCCAAACCTGTTTTTTACCGCTCTTAATATGCGAAAGCTCAGATGCCTGTCCCCTTCAAAGTATAGCACGGTATCAACCATGTGCTCCAACACTCTGGGCCCTGCGATGGCACCGTCCTTAGTCACATGGCCTACAATCATCACGGTAATTCCGCTACTCTTCGCAAGTTTCATCAAAGCTGCCGTCACCTCTCTTACCTGGCTTACGCTGCCCGGCGCAGAGGTAATGCTATCCGAATACATGGTCTGTATGGAATCGATTATGACCAGCTCGGGTTTTTCTGCATCTATCAACCCGGCTATTGACTCATAGTTGGAAGCTGATACGATAAATAAGTTCGAGCGCTTTACCTTCAACCTGTCAGCTCTTAGCTTGATCTGTCCGACGGATTCTTCTCCGGAGACGTACAATATTTTCGAGCCTGCGTGGGTTGTATTACATATCTGCAGCAGCAACGTTGATTTTCCGATACCCGGATCCCCTCCTATGAGTATTAGAGATCCCTTGACAACCCCCCCGCCGAGAACCCTGTCCAGCTCCCTTATACCGGTTGTGCTACGGTCTTCGCTTCCTATCTGCACTTCTTCCAGGCTAACCGATTTTATGGCACCATCCTGTTTCACTGCTGCCTTAGCATTACTTACCATGCGTTCCTCGACAAAAGTGTTCCATTGCATACATGCCGGACATTTCCCGAGCCATCCGGATGACTCGTATCCACATTCCTGACAAACAAATACTGTTTTACTTTTTGCCATAGCTCCTCCAAACTCAATACTGACTGCCTACAGCTCTCCGGCCTCATTCAAGCCGTCAACAACAAGGACAAACATCGCGTGTGACCATGTGAGCGGTATAACCCAGGCAGGCTTGCCTGTGACCTTATCGACCTGCTCCGGTAAAAGCCCCTGTTCAGTAGTGCTGTTTACAGCCCAGTTCAAATACTCTCTAGCCTTTGAATAGGATTTTCTGCTTATATGATACAAAGCTACCCAGAGCGTTGTCAAAACCCACGGATTTCCACCTATATAGCTGTCATATTCATAGCGCATCAATCCGCCGCTTCCATGAACGGTAAGCTTGTGCTCCACCAACTCCGCCGTGCTGACCATACGGGGGTCCTCAGGAGAAAGGAGACCAAAGGGGATACTTAGCCCCAGCAGACTGATATCCAATGTACCATCCAACAACGTGTAGTCTCTGGTAATGCTCTTATCGTTCATTTGCAGCCAAACCTTAGAATCGGTATGCTCTTCTCCCCAACCGTTCAGCTTCACGCGGACACTCCTGACATATCGATTCCACTCCGGACTCCAGAAGTTATTTTCTATTGCCTTACGAAGCTGTTTTGCAGCTTTGCGCCAAGCCTCTGCTAAAGATAACAGCGCGGCTTTGTCCGGTAGCTGTAATGCCCTATATGATTGTGGTTCAGTTTTGTCTGATTGCCGGCCGCCTGCAAGTAATAACGGTTCATCCTCACCTGATTGCGGCCCACCCACGTCCAATTGCAGCTCAGCCTCGTCCAACTCCGCTAATATCTCTGCTATCACTGCACCCGCCTCAATCCCGGCACACACGGCAGCACTCGAATAGGCATGCTCCCCGATTCTCTCCTCCCACAGATCGAAGCTCAGCCAAGGTAAGCCGGTGTCGGCATCCCTATAGCCTAATAAAAACCCAATGCCCTTTTCCACGCATAGCCAAAGATCTACAAGGAATTTTTTGTTTCCGGTGTGCTCATAATGCTTAAGAATACCCCAAATAATTGAGCCGCCCTCGTCTATCTGCAGCCCCCAGGATGGAGCAAGATTCCCATCCATATGAAATCTTTGCTGCCAGCTTCCATCCTCATCCTGCACTTGGGAAGCCCAGCGGTAAAAAGCCTCCACATCCTCCGAAAGACCACACTTATCCAAGGCTGCAGCGATAAAGGCGGTATCCCTTCCCCAACAATATGCATATCTACCGCACCTTGAAAACTCCTCGTCAATCTCGGGCGCCGCAAGAAGTGCACCGCTTGCTTTGTTTGTCATCAGGGCAAATACCAGCAGTGAACGCTTGTACAGCGAATCAATTTTCACATTTCCCGTATGTATAATTCGAGCCTGAGCCAGATAATCCTGCCAGAATATTTCGGTTCTGTCCATGTCTTCTCTGAAATCCGAGCCCATATTATCATTAGTCAGCTTTTTCAGTGTCTTCAAGTCCCTGGCAAAGCAGAGTTGGAGTGTGAAGCATATCATCTCACCGGCCTGCAGCTCGCTACAGTCCCAGATTAGAGCGCCTTCCCTCGTCATGCCTATCGTGTCATTGCCGTAAAGCTGCCCTCGGCCTGCATTTTCATAGGAACCTCCGCCTATCTGGTACTGCAAAAGCTGCTTATCAGATGACAGGGAGTAATAATAACCATGCTTGTAATGAATTAATGCAGAAAGCTTTGAGTCGAATAAAATACCGGCTGTGTGAGGCGTTGTGGAAATAGACGATGAAAACGCCACAAATTGAATTGTTTGCTTTGTACCACCGGTATTGACCACCTCGTAGCATCTTTTCAAAACATCACTGTCAGGAATGGCAAAATCCGATTGGCGTATGATCAGCCCATGATCCATTTTTGTATACTCGGTAACTGCAATATTTGTATCCGCTACATAGGATTGTTTCACCTGCCAATCCTCGGGGCTCAGCCAGGATGCACCCTGCCGCAGGTCGGGGCAGATCACTCCTACTCTCAGCCTGTCTATATGCTGAGGGAAATCGATATCAGGCCAAAATAGCCTTACCAGTTCTCCCCCCTGATTGATACATCCAAGCATGCCGGAATTCCCTGTAATTAAGCTGTTAATATATGGTTTCAAATTTATTCCTCCATTTGTCACCTTCCATTTTAGCATACCCCATGAAATATCAGCAATATAATTGGCAGCTTTCATCTATCGCATAAATATTTTTTGGTAAAAGGTGCAGAATAATAAAAACCACAGCGATGGAGGTTCCCGGATGAATAATGTTTTGCAAAATCTATTACTACACATAACCCAACTGATTCAGGTGTTTGTTTTTGTTGCAGGCTGCTATTTTTTTTGCATTTCCTTGCTAGGCTGGAGAAGGCAGAGGAATAAATCGGAGGAATACGCTCCCTGCAAAAGATTCGCGCTTGTAATAGCCGCCCATAATGAGGAGCTGGTGATTGGCAATGTCATTGACAGTCTTATGAACCAGAATTACCCTCGAGAACTATTTGACATTATCGTTGTAGCGGACAACTGCACTGACAGAACCGCTTTAGTTGCCAGAAAGCACGGAGCATTGGTACATAGGCGGTTTGATGCGGAAAAAACAGGCAAGGGAAACGCCCTTGAATGGATATTTAGCAAGATATACAACGAAAGCGATTGTTATGATGTTGTCAGTGTCTTCGATGCAGATAATTTGGTTTCATCTAATTACCTTTATGAAATGAATAGACAGCTATGTAAGGGGTACAAAGTAGTACAGGGATACATCGACAGCAAAAACCCTTTTGACTCCTGGATCACATGCTCGTATTCTATAGCATTTTGGCTTTCAAATCGGACCTATCAGCTTCCTCGGTTTAATTTGGGGCTGAGCTGTGTTCTCTGTGGTACAGGCTTTTGCGTAGATTTATCTGTGCTGAAGGAAATCGGGTGGGGAGTAACATGTCTGACAGAAGACCTTGAGTTCACAATGAAGCTGTCGTTGAACGGAATCAAGGTCGCATGGGCACACGACGCAATTGTATTTGACGAAAAGCCCTTGACTCTCAAGCAGTCCTGGTGTCAAAGAAAAAGATGGATGCAGGGGCATGCGGACTGCGCCTATAGATATCTTGTGCCCCTATTTAAAAAGGCTTTCGCGGAGCGTAATCTGGCGGTCTTCGACTGTGCCGTGTACCTTTTCCAACCAATCCGTTTTATTTTCATAGTCTTAATCTCAATTATGCTTCGTGTCCAATCCTTTTATCCCGAAATACCCTTCTTTACAGTGCAACACATTTTACCGGCACTTGTTTGGCATGTATTTGTACTACTACAGTTTCTATATGGCCCTGTGGTGGTGCTATCAGAAAATAAGTTTGATCTGCGCATACTACTGGGATTTATCGCCTACCCATTTTATTGCTTTACCTGGATTCCTATCACAATACAAGGCTTCCTCAGCAAGGACAACAAGGTCTGGAGTCATACCATACACACACGCGAAATAAAAATAGAGGATCTGGAGAAAACGCGCAGCTCTCAAGCCCCTCCTCCCCGCCCCGAAGCCTCCCGCTACCAGTAACGTGGGAGGGGACAGGGGACGGTTCTCCCAAAACAGGGGGACGGTTCTCCCAAAACGAGGAGAGCAAAGAGGGGACGGTTCTCCCAAAACGAGGAGAGCAAAGAGGGGACGGTTCTCCCGGCGAAGGGGACGGTTCTTGATAAACTGCGAAAAGAGCAAAAAAGGGGCAGTCCTTTTTCACCTGCCAAAGAACTACCCTTATTTGGTCCTCTTATTTGGGTTCCTTATTCTATTGCATATTCTAATCATTCACTTAATCTTTTTTATCATATTAAGGGCACTATTCATGCACCTCGGGAGAACCGTCCCCCTGCTTCACGGGAGAACCGTCCCCCTCCCCTTTTACGGTAAATTCCAGCTTATCGCCCGCAAGCACTACGCTCACGGTATTGCCCGGTTTCACCCTGCCTTCCAGCATTTCCTCGGCCAGCTTATCCTCTATCATGCTCTGTATATATCTCCTCAGTGGCCTTGCTCCAAAAACGGGATCATAGCCCTTTTTCGCAATATAGTCCTTGGCCTCATCATTTACTCCCAGACTAATTGAATTCTGACCAAGTCTCTTTACAAGTACATTAATCATAATGCCAACAATGTCTCTGATATTATCTTCATCCAACGGATGAAATACAATAATGTCATCTACCCTGTTTAGGAATTCAGGGCGGAAGGCCTTTTTCAGCTCTCCCATAACATTGCTCTTCATATCCTCATAGTTCTTTGCCGAATCATCCTCAGTCAGGAACCCCAATCGCTTCGGCTCAGTAATCATTCTTCCGCCGACGTTTGAAGTCATTATGATAACAGTATTCCTAAAATCTACAACTCTACCCTGAGAATCCGTCAACCTACCGTCCTCCAGTATCTGAAGCAAAATGTTGAAAACATCGGGATGAGCCTTCTCTATCTCATCAAACAGCAGTACTGAATATGGCTTGCTTCTGACCTTATCGGTAAGCTGCCCACCTTCTTCATATCCTACATAGCCGGGGGGCGAGCCTATTAACCTGGATACAGCGAACTTCTCCATGTATTCGGACATATCTATGCGTATCATTGCATTCTCGTTGCCGAATAACGCTTCCGCCAATGCCTTACTCAATTCTGTCTTACCAACGCCTGTAGGACCGAGGAATATAAAAGAACCGGTCGGCCTTTTAGGATCCTTTAATCCTACCCGGCCTCTCCTGATTGCCTTCGATACGGCCTTTACCGCTTCATCCTGTCCGATGACTCTCTCATGGAGCACATCCTCCATTCTCATCAGCCTCTCCGATTCCTCTTCAGCAAGCCGTTTCACAGGTATACCGGTCCAGCCTGCAACAATGTCGGCAATCTCATCCTCTGTAACAGTGTCTGTTCTTGTCTGGTTATTCTGGTACCATTCGCCCTTCACTTTCTCGTGCTCTGCCCTAAGCTTTTGCTCCTGATCCCTTATACCTGCAGCCTTTTCAAACTCCTGCCTCCTTATGGCATCTTCCTTTTCCTTGGCGAGTCTTTCCAGCTGATCCTCCAGCTGCTTTATATCGGGGGGTGCTGTAAATGCTTTCAACCTTACCTTTGAGGCAGCTTCATCCATCAAATCTATTGCCTTGTCCGGAAGATATCTGTCAGTAATGTATCTGGCAGAAAATCTGGTCGCCGCTTCCAAAGCCTCATCCGTTATTTTCACACCATGATGGGCTTCATACTTGTCACGGATGCCCTTCAATATCTCAATGGTTTCCTCCTGGGTGGGTTCACCGACTGTAATCGGCTGGAATCTGCGTTCCAGTGCAGCATCCTTCTCAACATACTTATGATACTCATTGATTGTAGTTGCACCGATTACCTGTATCTCTCCCCTGGCAAGTGCAGGCTTGAGAATATTTGAGGCATCAATAGCACCTTCAGCTGCTCCCGCACCAATAATCGTATGCATTTCATCTATGAACAGAATTACATTTCCAGCCTTCCTGACCTCATCCAGCGCCTTTTTCAGCCTTTCTTCGAATTCGCCTCTGTATTTTGCTCCTGCAACCATAGAAGAAAGATCCAATGAAAACACTCTCTTATCCTTCAGCATTTCCGGGATATTAGCTTCAACAATCTTTTGCGCAAGGCCTTCGGCAATTGCTGTCTTCCCCACTCCCGGTTCACCTATGAGGCATGGATTGTTCTTCGTCCTCCTGCTGAGTATCTGGATAACTCTCTCAATCTCCTTATCGCGCCCTATAATTGGATCAAATTTGGCCTCCCTGGCCATTTCCGTCAGGTCTCGCCCAAATTGATTCAGCGTAGGAGTATTCGTTTGACTCGAGGCGCTTTTAGGCGTACCGCTTGCAGTAGGTGTATCTTCATTTAGCATTTTAACAATATCACTAAACAGCTTCTGCGGTTCAATACCCAAGTCTATCAATATCCGAACAGCAACGCTTTCTCCCTCTCTCATAATGCCCAAAAGGAGATGCTCTGTCCCAATATAATTGTGCCCAAGCCGTCTGGCCTCCACCAAGGCTAATTCAAGCACCCTTTTTGTCCTCGGCGTAAAATCAAGGGGCTTTTTTTCATCATTGTCACCCCTACCTATCAATTCATCTATCTCACGGATTACTTTTTCCTCTGTAACTCCCTGTCCCTGCAGAACACGCGCTGCGATACCGGTGCCCTCCTTTAGAAGCCCCAACAACAAATGCTCCGTACCCACATAACTGTGTCTGAGCCCCATTGCGTTTTCCTGAGATAGATTTATAGCTTTCTCTGCTTTTTCAGTAAATCTCCCATACATTCCCCATCACTCCTTACTGTATGATATCATTCAAATGTGTCCGCATCAGGTCCGCACGTCTTTGATCCCTCTCACCCGGCTTAAGTTCATCTCCGGAAAGCTTCTGCAAATACGCCGGATGCACCATCAGCATCATTTCATTTACTTTCTCCTGTTCAATTCCCTTTATTAGTTCCATTATGACGCCGAGCCTCACATCTGAAAGCAACTTCAAGCTTTCCTCAGTAGAAATGATTCTGGCATTCATAAGTAATCCCAATGATCTGTATATCCTGTCCTCAAACTTGAGAGGATTTTGTTTGTACAGCTCCAGTCTCAAAATCCGCTCCTGCTCTGATATTTGCGATGTAATATTGCTTATCCCTGAAATAATCTCATCCTCGTTCTGCCCTAAGGTTACCTGATTTGATACCTGGAACATGTTTCCTGTCGTCTCGCTGTTCTCGCCATAGGCTCCTCTAACAGCCACTCCAATCTTGCTGCAATTCTCCAGTATTCCCTTTATATAGCCCGTCATAGCCAGCGCCGGAAGGTGCAACATTACAGATGCTCTCATACCGGTTCCCGTATTTGTCGGGCAGCAGGTAAGATAGCCCGTATTCTTATCGAAAGCAAAATCCAGATTCTCATCCAGCTGTGTATCCAGCTTGCTGCAAAGCTTCCAGGCATTTTTGATTTGCATGCCGGGAAATATACATTGCAATCTGATATGATCCTCTTCGTTTATCATTATGCTGACTCTTTCATCTTTTCTGAGAATAACAGCTCTGTTTTTATCCATCTGCGCAAATTCCGGGCTAATCATGTGCCTTTCCACAAGAAACTGCTTATCCAAGGGCTTTAGCGAATGTAATTCAATATATTCCATTCCATGTTTGCGGGCATCAGCACCGCTAAACACAGCATCTTTGACTCTTGCCAGTATTTCAGCACCCTGTGCATCTGTCATTCTTGTTGTAAACGGATAGCCCTCAATATTCCGGGCAAGCCTAACCCTGCTGCTTATGGCGGTATCAATCCCGGATACTGAATGAACGGAATCCTCTTTCATATTATACCTCCACACTGTTTGCCCTCATCGGCTTTATTCGTTCTATCTGTCTCACTCACGTTATCGGCCTTATCTTCTTTCCCGCCATTTTCCAAATCTCTTATGCTGTCTCTCAGTACAGCAGCCTTCTCGTATTCCTCCTTACCAATAGCTTCAGTCAATTGTGCCTTAAGACCTTCCAATTCGTTCATTTCTCTAATACAATCAGCAGCCTTCTTTGGCACCCTACCCGTATGCTGTACACTTCCATGGAGTCTACGCAATATTGGATTCAAGCTATCATTAAAAACTCTATAGCAATTGGCGCATCCCAATTTGCCTGTTTTTCTGAAATCTTCTATACTCATACTGCAAACGTCGCAGCATACTTCATCAGGCTTTTCAACCTTTGCAAAGCCCTCAGATTGTCCCAATCCATGAAATCCCCATAGAAAATCTCCCAAATTAAGCTTTGGACTAATGACAAACTGCCCTTTCTTTTCTGCACATTGATTGCACAGATACATTACAGCTTTATTCCCATTAATAATTTGCGTAAAATGCACACTTGCATCTCTTTTGTGACATTGCTGGCATAACACATTCATCACTCCTTGCCTACCTCGCTACCTTAATTATTGTTACCCAAATATCGCTTAAACCATCAAACTGGTCAGCATATTTTTCAACATGATCGCTCTAATCATGTCACGGTCGGGCATTTGAATCCCGCCGAGCACCTTATCGCTGGTTGCAGCTCTCAAAATAAGTCCTTCTCTTCGGCTGACCACCTCATAATCGACAAAGTTGTTTATGAATACCTCTGCAGATTGCTGGGATATGCTATTACCCATAGAAGTAACAATATGCATCAAATAATTCCCGGGTCTTGTGATATCCACCCTCTTTATCGTGATGTTCCCCCCGCCGCCGCGCCTGCTCTCAACGTAGTAGCCCCTTTCTGTAGTAAATCTGGTATCTATTACGTAATTTATCTGAGAGGGTACGCATTTAAAATAGTTCGCCAGTTCATTTCGCTGAATCTCTATTGCTCCGTTTGTGTCATTTATCATCTCTTTCAAAAAAGCTTCGATTATATCACTCATTCTGGCCACCTGCGCTCACTCCCTTCCTTGGGCATTTTGCGATGTACCATGTTTTTAGCTCAGCTACACAATATATTGCGGGTATATATGAAAGTATATCACTATATATTGTGCCGCTAAGTTTGATTAAGGTTACATCGCAAAAGCCTTTCCTTATTCATTGCCATAAGAGCCGAGACATATAATCCCATCCTTATGTCTTATAGCTGTTTATTGATTTTGACTATCTTTGACTTTCAATATTATTATAAATCACCTGCCATGTTAATTCAAGTGTTTTTTCTTACGTGTGTTTATCCTGCGCCATGTTATATTTTTTATCCTACACATTTTATGTATACTTCCAAAAATCCGTTGGTATTTGTTGGCAATATATCGAAGCACATGTGGAAAAATAAAATCCTTGAACTGGCTTTAATGTGTGTTATAATATACATTATGTCATAATGTGCATAATAGCCTCATGAATGATCTTCCTATTTTTAGGAATGATATTATAAGTCTGTAATGAATAAGGGGGAATTTATATGAAAGACTTTACTGTGGATAAGCTCCGAAACGTGTGCCTGTTGTCACACGGCGGGGCTGGAAAAACGACACTTGCGGAAGCGATGCTATTCAACACCAAGGTATTGGACAGGTTAGGCAAAGTCAACGATGGCAATACGACTACAGATTACGACCCGGAAGAAATCAGAAGAAAGATTACAATCAATACTGCAATCGCACCATGTACTTGGAATGATTACAAAATCAATGTAATCGATACCCCCGGCTACTTTGACTTTGTAGGCGAGGTCAAGCAGGGCATCAGGGTATCGGATGGTGCAGTTATACTGCTTTCGGCTAAATCCGGAGTCGAGGTAGGAACAGAAAAATCGTGGGATTATGCGGAAGAACAAGGAATCCCAAAATTGTTCTTTATCGGCAAGATGGATGAGGAAAATGCGAATTTTGATGAATCCTTAAACCAGCTTATTAATACATTCGGAAAGAGTGTCATCCCCTTCCAATTTCCGATTATGGAGGGAGAAACGTTCGCCGGTTTTGTTGATATTTTGACTATGACTGCGAAAAAATTCGACAAGGATAAACTGATTGATACAGAAATCCCTGCCGGTTTAAATGATAGAATTTTAGGAATAAGGGATACGTTAAATGAGTCTATAGCTGAGACCAGCGAAGAGCTTATGGAAAAATTCTTCAGCGGTGAAGAATTCAGCGCCGATGATATCAAAAGCGGACTTTCTGCAGGTATTGGCGACGGCTCCATCGCTCCTGTGTTCTGTGGCTCTGCTCTACTGAATCAAGGCATCGGTACATTAATGGATGCTATTGTGACCTACTTCCCTTCCCCGGCAAACAAACCGACCATCAAAGCTAAAAAACACGGCTCTGATACAGTTGTCGAGCTGAAGAACTCACCTGATGAAAGCATGTCTGCACTTGTATTCAAGACCATTGCAGACCCCTTCGTGGGTAAGATATCTATTTTCAGAGTCTACTCGGGTACAATGAGTTCCGACTCGGTAGCCTATAATACCACTTCAGAGAAAACAGAAAAGATAGCACAGGTATTTATGCTTCGCGGCAAAAAACAGATTCCTGTCGACAAGATTATAGCCGGTGATATCGGAGCTGTGGCAAAGCTGCAGTACACCAATACTAACGACACCTTATGCAATCAAGCTAATCAGGTTGAACTGAAAAAAATAGAATTCCCGGAACCTTCACTTGAACTGGCCATCGAGCCAAAGGCTAAAGGTGACGAGGAAAAAATCAACTCAGGCCTTACAAAATTACAAGATGAAGATCCTACCTTTAGAGTTGCTCTCAATGCTGAAACGAAACAGACGATAATTTCAGGAGTTGGCGAGCAGCATCTTGATGTCATTGTTAGTAAGCTGAAAGCAAAATATGGCGTTTCTGTTAATCTTGTAGACCCCAAGGTTCCCTATAGAGAGACTATAAAAGACAAGGTCAAGGTTGAAGGCAAGCATAAGAAGCAGTCCGGCGGACATGGCCAGTATGGTCATGTGTGGATCGAATTTGAGCATGGCGAGTCAGAGGATCTCGAATTCGATGAAAAAATATTCGGCGGCTCTGTACCAAAGCAGTATCATCCGGCTGTTGAAAAAGGGTTACGGGAGGCCATCTCTCGGGGCGTTCTTGCCGGCTATCCGGTCGTTAACCTGAAGGCAACACTGTTGGATGGCTCTTATCATGATGTAGACTCTTCGGAAATGGCCTTTAAAATTGCCGCACGTCTTGCATATAGGAATGGACTCCCCCAGGCAAACCCTGTATTGCTTGAGCCAATTAGCCATGTGGAAGTATACATTCCTGACAGCTATATGGGAGATATCATAGGCGACTTAAATAAAAGAAGAGGTAGAATTCTTGGCATGAACCCGCATAAGAATGGACTTCAACAGGTTGTTGCGGATGTTCCTGCTGCGGAAATGTTTAAATATGCAAATGATCTTAGGTCAATGACACAGGGCAGAGGCTTCTTTAGCCAGTCCTTTGATAGATATGAGGAGGCTCCGGCTAATATAGCTCAGAAGGTAATTGAAGAAGCGAAGAGAGATATGACTGACTACGCTGCCGACGAATAGTAATATAGCGGGGAGCTGCCTTACAGGGCGGCTCCTTTTTTATATTTATTTGCCGGACATATTCGGCTAGAATCGAGGATAGTAAAATCGACATGGACATTTATCATAATGGAACTTTATCCTGACAAATCCGTCCGTATATGTAAAACCCGATAAAAATATAGATATGGGTACAGGAGGTAATAAAAATGAATAAAAAAAATTATGCTATTATCTTGACGGTTCTACTAATCCTGGCTACCTTTGCCGGATGCGGCTCCAACAGCTACAAGACATCCGATAGCGCCCCAGCCGCAGCACCAAGCGCTGCAAGCGAAGATGTTATGGTTGAGTCCTTCTCCGAGAATTACGGGTCAGCTGCAAAAGGTTCCAATTCAGGCTATGCGGAGGAATCTCAAAGCGCAGAATCGGATAAGGCTGATTCACTGGCCGGCATCGGCGGATCAACTGTTGACGTGTCTAATGTCATTCTGGCGGAAAGGAAAATCATTCGCAGTGCAAACCTGACTATTGAGGTGGAGGACTTTGATACAGCGTTCAACAACATAGAATCCATTATCCTCGGAATAGGCTTCATACAGGAAACCAATATCGATACCGATAAGGTTTATGTGGATGAGGAGCAAAGGCTGGTTAAAAGCGGCACACTCGTACTGAGAGTCGATAAGACCAGTTTCGATAGTGTTCTTGGAAAGCTAAAGGGCATCGGCGACGTATACAATTTCACTACAAATGGTCAGGATGTTACCGTTCAATATGTTGATGTGGAATCCCGGCTACGGTTGCTGAAGGTAGAGCAGGAGAAGCTTGAAGCTTATCTTGCAAAGCTGGATGATTTGGACGACATTTTTAGAATAGAGAGCAGGCTGACGGATATCAGGTATCAAATAGAGAGCCTTACAGGCAATCTAAACAAGATGACCAGCCTTGTTGATCTTTCTACTATTACAATTCAAATGAATGAAAAATACCCCGGTTATGAGCCAAAAAAGGTGACTTATGGGGATAGACTGCTTGACAGCCTGAAGGATAGCCTCCTGAAGGTCGTTGAATTTCTTGGCAACTTCCTCATATTTATAGTGGCAGCCCTACCGGTACTACTTGTCTTAGGCATATTCATATTAATCGTGATCTTCATATATAAACGCATCCCCAAAAAGCGTAAAGAAACTGCTAATACAGCAAAGCCCGGCAATGGCCAAAACCCCAATGCCTACACGACGCAATATACGGACACTTATAAAACCGATAGCAATAAGCCGGGTAATAAAACAGATAATAAGCCTGAGTAATTTGGGCGCAATGCTTAATCCATCAGATTGCGCTACGCAGCATGCTAACAAGCACCCGACGGTTTCGATCGTCGGGTGTAATTATTACTGCTACTTAGCTAGCATGTCCGAGCATTATTGACAAAAAATTGTCAAAGATGTATACTCTCATTATCAAGTTGATGTTAAGGGGGCAACTCATGGCTTCGAAGAAAAAAATTTCTATGGCTGTCATCAAACGGCTTCCCAGATATTATAGGTATTTGTCGGACTTGCTCTTAATGGATATCAACAGGATATCGTCAAAAGAGCTTAGCAATAGAATAGGCATTACCGCCTCCCAGATAAGGCAGGACTTGAACTGCTTCGGAGGGTTTGGGCAGCAGGGCTATGGCTATAATGTAGAGCTATTGTTCAATGAGATAGGTAACATTCTTGGAGTAAATAAAAAATTTCAGACAATCGTCATCGGAGCCGGCCATATGGGTCAGGCACTGGCGAATTACAGCAACTTTGAAAAGAGAGGCTTTCAAATTATCGGTATCTTTGATAATAATCCTAAATTAATCGGCAAAAAGATAAATCATATGCCGGTTCAACATATGGATAATTTAGACGACTTTGTCAAGGAATGTCATGTTGATATCGCAATGCTAACAGTACCCTTTGACTATGTAAGAGAAGTGGCAGAAAGAGTTGCCTTGCTTGGCATAAAAGGGCTCTGGAATTTCTCACCTATGGACTTAAAGCTTCCCTATGATACAGTAATTGAAAATGTCCACCTCAGTGACAGTCTTATGGTACTTGGATATAGAATCAGAGAAAAATTTCCCGAATAGAAGGCACGTTCGTAAGAGCACCACTGTCCCCTATAATCTATTCAATGTAGTAAAAAACTCAGGATGCGCAATGTCAACAGCCTGGGTTTTTCTTATCATCGTCTCTCCCTGCGCCACAAGGCCTGCTACAGACAGTGCCATCGCCAGGGAATAATCATTCATGCTTTCTACAACGGTACCCCTAAGGCTTTCCCTTCCTTCTATAACAAGACCATCTTCTGTTTCCGACAGCTTGGCACCCATTTTGGACAATTCCAGCACTATTGATTTGATTTTTCCGGATTCCTTTATTTTAATGCCTGACAATCCGCTTATTTCCGTCACACCCTCTGCAAAAGCAGCCGCTACAATCATAACGATAAGTTCATCTACAAGGCAGGACACAAGCTGCCCGTCTATATTTGTCCCTCTTAATGGCGATGAAACAACGTGTACATCTGCAACCGGTTCATTATTGAATGTCCGCTCGTTAACAAATTCTATCTTGGCTCCCATAGACCTATAGACATTAATGAACTGTGCTCTTGTTGGATTAACACCAACATCCCTTATTATGATGTCTGACTTTGGCACAAGAAGCCCTGCCGTTATAAAGTAGGAAGCCATAGAGATATCGCCGGGTATAGAAACATGGCGGGCATAAAGGTTTTCAACCGGATTACTGATAACCTGAAGCTCGTCCGTCTTTATGTTTGCGCCAAAATAATTAAGCATCTGTTCAGTGTGATCTCGCGATTTCACGGCCTCATTAATTATTGTTTCACCGTCGGCATATAAGCTCGCAAAAAGTAAGGGCGACTTTATATGGGTTTCCAGGGCTGACATGTCAAAGCTCGAGCCATTCAACCTGGAAGGCGAAATGGTCAAGGGGCATAAGTTTCCCTCATCTTTTGCCGAAATGCTTGCACCCATTTGCTGAAGGTAAGATACAACTTCTCCGACCGGCTTCTTTATAGCATCCTCACCCCTGGTTACATTGGAACTAAATTGTTGAGCACTAAGGACACCAAGCAGCAGCCTTATGGCAGTGCCTGATCGGCCTGCGTTCAAAACCGTAGTAGGCTTTCTCAAACCATATAGGCCTCTGCCATGTACCCTGATTTTATTGCTCAGGATATCAATACCAACCTGCATTTTACGAAAGCACTCTATCGTATTAATGCAATCCTCACTCAGCAGAAAATTGTCTATCTCGGTCGTGCCGCCCGCAAGGGCACCTGCCACAACCGCCCTATGAGATATTGACTTGTCACTGGGAACCGTTACTTCTCCTCTTAGTGCGCTTCTGCCCTCAATCAACATGCATTTTCCCTCCTGAACCTGTATTAAATCATTTGTATACTTTATATCCCCTAACCGTTAGCAAGTCAAAGGCAATATTTGTACTGTTGCTATCGGATAAGTCTATAATCAAACAGCCTTGCTCAAATTCTCTGCTATTTGAAACATTTATATTCTTAATATTTATACTATTGCTGCCCAATATCATTGCTATCTCACCAATAACTCCTGGTTCATCCTGCACGTCCACTATAAGTCTGTAAAGCGGCTGAATCAAGCCCCGCATCCTGCTAGAAATAGAATCCCTGAACTGTCCTGCTACTTCAAAGTAATCGTGAACCTCACAAGAATTATCATTTTTAAGCCTTTGCTTAAAATCATTAAGTATTTTTTGAAACTGGTTCATCAGCCCAATAATGTGAGCTTTATTACTAAAAACAATGCCTTCCCACATTGACGGATCGGAGGAAGCAATTCTGGTAATGTCTCTGAATCCTCCCGCAGCAAGCATCTGCATTTTTCCGCTGTCCTTGTCCAGATCCCTGACCAGATTAACAAGGGCGGCAGCGATAACATGAGGAAGGTGACTGATGCCGCCTACAGCTAGATCATGCTCCTGTGCAGACATTTCAATTGGAATCGCCCCCATTCCTTCTACTATAGTGATAAGCCTCTCCAGTGCTTCAGGAGTAGCCGTTTCACTAGGAGTCAATACATAATATGCATTCTCAAACAAGTGTGCATAGCTGTTTGCAAAGCCTGTTTTTTCCGCACCTGCCATGGGATGACCACCTATAAAGCATGGGGGCTTCAACATGCTATTAACAAGGCCTGTTATCTCTTCTTTTGTACTAGCCGTGTCTGTGATAATACATGTATCCTTTATATGCGGCGCCAGTTGGGTAATGATCTTAAATGTATGCTTAACCGGAGTACATACAAATATTATATCGGATGAATAAACATCGGCATTAAGAGAAAGAAGGCCATTAGTGATAATCCCCTGCTCGAGGGCCGCTTCCAGTGCCTGCATATCGGTATCGACGGCAACAAGGTGGTGCAAGGCCAGCTTATCATGTAATGCCTTTGCAATTGAGCCGCCTATCAAGCCTAAACCGATAATTGATATTTTATACTGATTCATACTTGAACTCTCTTCCTACTATATCCGCAATCCTTTCAATGTCCTTACATAAGCTGTTAAAAGCATCGGGCGAAAGCTGTTGGATCGCATCTGACAGCGCCGATTTCGGGCTTGGGTGAACCTCAATAATTAGCCCGTCAGCTCCTGCCGCAACAGCTGCCCTGGAAAGAGGCAGGATGTACTGTGTCTTGCCCGAGGCATGGCTTGGGTCTACAATTATGGGTAGGTGGCTGCTCTCCTTCACTACGGGTACGGCACTAATATCAAGGGTGTTCCTTGTAGCCGTTTCAAAGGTTCTGATGCCGCGCTCGCAAAGAACAACGTTATAATTGCCCTCGCTCATAATATATTCTGCGGCATTAAGCCACTCATCTATTGTAGTAGCAGAACCCCTCTTAAAGAGCACCGGCTTTCCGGAGCGCCCAATTTCTCTGAGCAGATGAAAGTTCTGTGAGTTGCGTGCACCTATTTGAAACATGTCTACATAGTCTGATGCGATTTCAACGGAACGTTCGCTTATTACTTCTGTTACAGTAAGAAGTCCGCTAGCCTGGCCTGCTTCTCGGAGCATTTTCAGGCCTTCCTCCTCCAGTCCCTGAAATGAGTAGGGAGAAGTCCTGGGCTTAAATGCACCGCCCCTTAAGAACTTAGCACCTGCCTTTTTAACAGCTTTTGCAGCAGCCATAATCTGCTCATGGCTTTCTATGGCGCAGGGGCCTGCCATCATAACCAGTTCTTTCCCGCCGATTTTAACACCCTTAACGTCGATAATGCTGGGCTCAGGCATAAAGGTCCTGCCTGCCAGCTTGTAGCCCTCCATAATCGGCACCAGCTTATCGACACCCTGCATTAGCTCAAGCGGTATGTTACTAAGCAGTCTCTTGTCTCCAATTACCCCTAAAATTGTTCTTTCAGTTCCCTTTGAGATATGAACGCCAAGCCCCGCGTTCTTTAAGACCCCTGATACTTCCCGAACATCGGAATCCTTAGCTCCCGGCTTCATTACAATAATCATGTCATTCTTCCTTTCTACCGTTTTTCAATGTTCACACAATGCCATTTTTGCCATTCTACAATACTACAATCCAACCCTCGCCACTGTATAAATTGGCAATAGTTGTTTTGATATAAATCTACATTGATATATTGTGATTGTCAAGGAAAAGGGCTGGTAAATCAAATGAGCTGATTCAATTTTACATGTCAGCATGTTATAATAAATAGGACTATAAATAAACCATACTAGATAAAGGTAACAACTATCATAGCATAAACATAGCTGTAAGAGCATCTTCGGGGCACCGTATCCAAGTGGACTGAATCACTGGATGAACTGATACGAAAAAACGAAAGCTATCTGCACATCGATGCGGCTCACAGCGGCATAGGCAGTGACATGGGCTGGAGTACATCTTTGGCTGATAGCGATAGGGTAAATGCGCAAAATTATATTGGAATTTGATATTGAGATCAAGTAATATCTCTTCCGAGCTTTGGGGGCATATGATAAAAAGCAATGATTATTCTAGCATGCAATGATATTACACTGTCCTTTGGGACAGAAATTATACTAAGCAAAGTCAGCTGTAATCTGCATCGAGGTGAAAAGGCAGCACTCGTTGGAGTAAACGGTGCCGGCAAATCAACTCTTTTTAAGATTATCATCGGAAGCTTACAACAAGACTCCGGTGAAGTTTTTATGTCCAAAGGATTACGTACAGGCTATCTGGATCAGAGCTCCGGACTGGAATCCGAGAATACAATTTGGGCAGAGATGCTGACTGCTTACCATGTACTTACATCGATGGAAGCCCGCCTTAAGCTGCTTGAAAAAAACATCAGCCGTGAAGGAGATGAGCAGCGACTCCGCTCAATGATGAAGGAATATGACAGGCTACTCGAGCGCTTTATGCGGGAAGGGGGCTATGAGTACAACAGCAGGATAAAAGGAGTTCTTCGTGGTCTCGGTTTCAAAGATGAGGAGTTTGAGCTTACCATAAAAACGCTAAGCGGAGGGCAAAAAACGCGCCTCGCGTTGGCAAAGCTTCTGCTGGAGGAACCTGACCTACTACTTCTGGATGAGCCCACCAACCACCTGGATATCAAGGCTATAGAATGGCTGGAGGATTTTTTGAAGAGCTATAAGCAGGCCGTGTTCGTAATATCCCATGACAGGTATTTTCTTGATGCGACAACTACCAAAACAATTGAGCTTGAGAACTGCGAATGCACTACCTACGACGGCAGCTATTCCGAATATGCAAAGCAAAAGGTTATAGAACGGGAAATACAGCACAGACACTATAACCAGCAGCAGAAGGAAATTGCTCGTATGGAAGCATTTATTGAGCAGCAGAGGCGCTGGAACAGGGAAAGGAATATAATAGCCGCAGAAAGTCGCCAAAAGGCTATAGACAGAATGGAAAAGGTTAATGCTCCCAAAAGGCTTCCCGGCAGTATTAAAATGAAGTTAAAAAGCAGTATCGCCAGCGGGAACGACGTACTGTCCGTCGAAAGCCTTTCAAAAAGCTTTCCCGGCAAAGAACTGTTCGAAGACCTTAGCTTTGAGGTTGATCGAGGCGAAAAGGCCTTTATTATTGGGCCCAACGGCTGTGGGAAATCAACATTGCTTAAAATTCTTATGGGGAAAATGTCCCCCACTGAAGGAGCTTTTGAGTATGGACATAAAGTAATAATCGGTTATTATGACCAGGAATTAGAAGGTTTGGACGATAATAATACCGTACTGGAAGAGGTCTGGGATGATAACGAAAAACTGACGCACACCCAGATTCGCAGCGCCTTGGCACAGTTCCTTTTTTTTGGCGAGGATGTCTTTAAAAGTATCGGTATTCTAAGCGGCGGCGAGAAGAGCAGGGTCGCGCTGACTAAGCTAATGCTGTCCGGAGCCAATTTGCTTTTGCTTGATGAACCCACCAATCATTTGGACGTGAATTCCAGAGAGGCTCTTGAGGAAGCCTTACTTGCCTTCGACGGAACTATGCTTGTGGTATCTCATGACAGGTACTTTGTCAGAAAACTCGCTTCGAGGGTTATGGAAATGACCGATGCAGGATTAGAGGATTATAAGGGCGATTATGCTTATTATCTTGACCACCGAAGGTTGACTGCAAGCCAGTCAGATGAAGGCAGCCAGGAGTTATCCGCTTCAAAGCAGGAGCACTTGGAGAGTAAAGAAGAAAAGGCAAGAAGACGCAAGCTTCATAAGCGGCTTGCCAAATGCGAGAGAGAAATTAATGTTGCGGAGGCGCGGCTGACCGAAATAGAGGAAGAAATGTCCCGCGAGGATGCACTAAGCGATCATGTTTTGCTTACTTCACTTCATGACGAACAGCTTAGTCTGGAAAAGCGCCTTGAACAGCTTTATATAGAATGGTCTGCCTATGCGGAGCAGGTGGAGCAAATAGAGCAGGCAGAGCCTATTTGAAGTAATCGTCTATTCCCCTCTTTATTGCCACAGCGATTGATGACTGATACCCGTCAGTTCTCAGTCTACTTTCCTCTCCGGCATTGGAAAGGAAGCCGCATTCTACAATAATTGTCGGAGTTTTTAAATTTTTCAGTATTACGATTTGGTCTTTTCTCTCCTGGGGCAGTCGTTTATTGTTTCTGTCAACATTTTCTTTCAGCGCTTCCTGGATGCAGGTAGCCAGCTTCAAGCTCTCAGTTGAATTTGGCGGATAAAATGTCTGTGCCCCATAGTATTGCTTTTCCTGAAAACTATTCATGTGTATGCTAACAGCAATGTGAGCCCCGCTGTTGTCCATGATATCCTTTCTACGCGTCAAATCCTGCAGCCTTTTATTATAGATGTCTGTAGTCCCTTCACTATAAACAAGCTTATCTTCCTCACGTGTCATGATTACTTTATAATTATCGTTTTCCAGTAGCTCCTTTACCTTTACCGCCACCTTCAAGTTCAGATCCTTCTCCTTCAGGTCGCTGTAGCTGCTGACTTTTCCGGGATCCTCGCCACCATGACCGGCATCGATGATGACCGTTCTGTTCTCCTGCGCTCCGAGAGCAACATTAGAAACCTGGGTATCAGTATTCACATTAAGGCTGTAAATTGCCAGAAGCAAAGCAAAAATCAAACCTATCAAAATAACATTGGACTTTCTCATAATAATAATCATATTGTTTCGTCTCCAAATACAAATTGATTAACTCAAGTTTCCTGCAGGTTATAAAACACCATTGATAATCAAGAGCAGGAAAGTGAATTCATTATAAGAATATTCACAGATAGGTTGGACATATTACACTACTGTTCACTTGATACTTTCTTTTTCTTTTTCTTTTTTTTGCCTGAACTCTTTTGATTTATGGTTGGATTCCAGGGGCTTTTTGTAAAGCCCTTTTCCTGAACAACATTTTTCTTCTTAAAAATTTTGTTTAGGACATCGATACCATAATATCCGGCCAAATATCCGAGCATGGCAAGCACAGCGATCGCCAAGATAGCCAGAATATAGCCGAGTGTCGATTTGTTCATCCATGCAACAATAAAATACACTGGACCAAGCAAACCATCAATCGCTACTACCCTGAGTCTATCTGCTATCTGATCCCCAAAAGGAATCTGTGATAATACAAATGCAACTATTGCAATGGGTATTATTGAAATTAATCCATATACCAATCCCTTCAACGGGTATGGATTCAATTCGTACTGCGGCTTAACCTCTTTCTTCGCTAATGTCTTCATATCAGTGTAGATTAGAAGAGAAAGAAAAATGAATAATAAAATGCTGTATAGAGGAATCCATCTGGTAAAGTTCTCTCCTGCCAGTCCTATGAATGGATATAGAAATATAATAAAAAGAATCAAAACCAATATATAAGTAAAAAAAATTTTTGCTCCACCTTTAATCAAATCTTTCATATTAGCCAACTCCTATTACTTAGTCATCTTCTTCTATTGCTTTTGATGTCGCATATCCTTAATATACACGCTAGTAGGATACTCCTTCGCCTTTTTCTTAAGCTCCGCAGCTATCTCCCCAACCTGTATAGGGCTGAAGATCACCCTAAATTCATTGGAAACAACCGCTAAGGAGATAGTCATAATCGGGTATCTAATTATATTGCCTCTTCTATTTTTCGTGCTTATGTATCCGGTTTTCCTGTCATCACAGGAATAAAGCTCAGGTACCCGTTCGTCAAATTCCTTAATAATGTTTTCGCAAATTACATCCACATATTTCGGCGTGGTAATAACTACAAAATCATCCCCTCCGATGTGCCCAATAAAATCGCTTTTGGAGCCGAAAATTGGTATAATATCCAAGAGAATATCCGCTATTAGCTTAATTGCTGTATCACCTCTGGGAAATCCATAAACATCATTATAGGCCTTAAAATTATCAATATCCAGATATAGCACCGAAAATAATTGCTCATTTGCAATCCTATAATTGATCTCCGATTGCACTTCATTATTTCCAGGCAGCCCGGTTAAAGGATTTGCCCACCTGTTTCTCTCAATTCTCAACAGCGTATTCCTGACTCTACTGATCAGCTCGCGAGGATTAAATGGTTTTGTTATATAGTCATCTGCACCAAGCTCAAGGCCGGTAAGCTTGTCCTCCTCATTTCCCTGAGCTGTAAGGATGATAATCGGCAGTAGATTGTTGCTTTCATCCTGACGAAGTATCCTGCATACCTCAAACCCGTCTAAACCCGGCATAATAACGTCAAGCAGCACCAAATCAGGTTTCTCTGTCATTACCATCTGGACGCCATCTGTACCATTATCTGCAGCAACTACATCGTAGCCCTCCGGTGCCAATATATCGGTAACCATCCTCACCATCAGTTCTGTGTCATCAATGATAAGTATCTTTTTCTTAAACATTAGCACTCCCCAGTGTTACCGAACTCATTTAAATTAAACGACCTCTTAATATAATATCATTGTAGAAATATAATACAATAGTGAACTGCAAAGGAACCAGGGCAAAATCATGAACAGAGGCCCCCATCTCCCGAACATTTGTTCTTGACATATTATGTAATTTGCTGTATCATTCTATATATGGTGTGATTTTTTTGAGGAGGTCGTTTTTTGTGAGTAAAAAAATAAGATGCCCTTGGGCTGGAAATACCCCCATATACATAGACTATCATGACAACGAATGGGGACGGCCTGTACATGATGATATCAAGCTATTTGAAATGCTTGTTTTAGAAGGCATGCAGGCAGGGCTTGCATGGATAACCGTGCTTAAAAAGAGAGAAGCATTCAGGGAATCTTTTGACGGCTTTGACCCTTATAAGGTAGCACTTTACGGCGATGATAAAATCCAGGAGCTAATGGCAAACGAAAAGATAATTAGAAATCGCCTGAAAATTAACGCGGCCGTGAGCAATGCCAAAGCATTTTTAAGGGTTATAGAAGAATACGGGAGCTTTGACAGGTTTATATGGGGTTATGTAGACTATACACCTATTACAGGCCATTGGGAGAACCACGATGATTTTCCATCTAGCACCCCCCTTTCCGATAAAATCAGCAAGGACCTTAAAAAAATGGGTTTCAAATATGTAGGCTCGACCATAATTTACGCGTACATGCAAGCTATAGGTATGACCAACGATCACATAACGGAGTGTTTCGCTTATAGTGAGATATTGCACTACCCCCGGGAGTAATGACTTTTTGACTTTTTTTGAATTATGCTTATAATATAAATGACAGATTTTCTTGGTTATGTCACTATTTATTTAATTCTGCAAACATAGCAAAATACGCAAATCAACCATCACATAACAATAGAAGCCGCAAAATAGGAAACTACAAACGCCCTAAAAGTTATTTCAGTGGAACTGAAACCGGAAAATCAAACACATATCTGAAAGGAGGGCAGGCGTTTTCTCCTCGGCTTGGCTATAGCCTGGAAGTTGGGGTATTCACGCCTTACTGTTTATGAATGTGGCTAATAGTATCAGTATAATTTTTACAAAAGAAGAAAACTGTAAAGGGTGTAATAAGTGTATAGGAGTATGTCCTGTAAAAATTGCTAATGAAGCATATGTAAATGGGAATGGAGAAAACAAGATTAAGGTGAATGCGCAAATGTGCATCCACTGCGGTAAATGTATTACTGTTTGTGACCATAATGCGAGAGACTATTACGATGACACGGAGAAAATGTTTAATGACCTGAAGGAGGGGCAGAAGATTTCAATTATAGCAGCCCCGGCATTCAGAACTAATTACAGCAACTATAGAAAAATACTTGGTTTCCTCAAATCAAGAGGAGTAAATTTAGCCTATGACGTATCCTTCGGTGCCGATATAACTACCTGGGCCTACCTTAAGGCCGTTAAGGATAAAAAGCTGGATAGCATAATTGCTCAGCCCTGTCCGGCCATTGTAAACTATGTAGAAAAATATAAACCAGAGCTGATTGATAGGTTGGCACCCATACACAGCCCCGCATTGTGTACTGCAGTATATTTGAGGGATGTTGTGAAGAACAGTGACAAAATAGCCTTTTTATCGCCCTGTATAGCAAAGAAGGATGAATTTGATGCTGTAGAAACTAAGGGTTATGTTGAATACAATGTGACATTTAAAAAGCTCATGGATTATATCAACGAAAGTAAGATAAATCTGGATAGCTTCAAAGAGGAAAGCTTTGATAACATAGAAGATGGACTAGGCTTTCTATTTCCAAGACCCGGTGGCTTAAAGGAAAATGTGCTGGCAAGGGTGCCCAAAGCAAGAGTTAGACAGGTAGAGGGGACAGAACATGTAATAGATTACCTGGAAAGCTATGCAAGCAGGGACAGCCAGGGCAAAAAAATGCCACTTCTGATTGATGCGCTCAACTGCATTCTGGGCTGTAATGTAGGTACTGGCACAGAGGGCAGCGCCGATATAGATGATGTGGATTTACAGCTCGATGAAATAAAAACAAAAAAGACTGATAACAAGAGGGTAAACAAAAAGAAGATTGATAAGCTCTATAAATATTTCGATAAAAAACTAGATTTATCACTTTTTATAAGAGAATACTCCAATAAGTCCAAGCTAGACTATGTTAAGCTGGAAACTGACAGAGAATTGGAAGGAGTTTATTCTCAGATGCACAAAGGCACGGAAGAATCTAGGAATATTAACTGTAATGCTTGTGGTTACGGGAATTGCAGAAAAATGGCATCGGCAATATTTAAGGGCACGAATCATAAGGAAAATTGTATACAGTACAATAAAGAAGAGCTTTTGATAGAAAATGAAATTATAGGTGAAAAGGAGCACAAAAGCAGAGAATATGCTGAAGAGGTTAAATTGTTAAAGGTGCAAGCTGACAAAAACCTAAGCTATGTGAAATCATCAGTTGAAGAAATAATCGCTGCGGTAAATGAAATAATTGAAGGCGGCGAGGAGGTTAATATAAATCTTACAGAAATATTAGAAAGCTCCGCCGATGTAATGGGAGTTTCAAAGGAATTGAAGGAGATAACTGAAAAGCTTGATCAAGGATTTAAAAAGTTTTCCGATGCTACACAAGAGATTATTGGTGTTTCAGAGCAAACCAATTTGTTGTCACTAAACGCAGCTATAGAGGCGGCCCGGGCAGGAGAGCATGGCAAAGGCTTCTCGGTAGTTGCAAACGAAGTTAAAGCATTGTCAAACACATCCAAGTTAGTTGCTAGTTCTACTCAAACAGAGGAAAAACAAATATTTGCGATAGTAGAAAAGCTAGTTGAAATAGCAAATGATTTAGGCATAAAAACAAACTCTATAAACGATGCAATAACAACCATTTCGGGAACAATAGAGGAGATTTTAGCAAAGACGATGGATGTTGAAAGCACTTCAGAGCAACTAATAGGGACAAAGAACTTAGAATAGATTAAGCTGTTTTCTATATCAAAAATCCCTGAACCGCTTATTCAAGCACTTCAGGGATTTTTCTTTTGGAGGCGCCACCCAGATTCGAACCGGGGAATAAGGGTTTTGCAGACCCTTGCCTTACCACTTGGCTATGGCGCCACATTGCAGATGCCAGAAACTGGATTCGCGAAGCCGGGTTGCTTGGCCTCTACCCTCCAGTCCCTAATCACTGCATTATTCTTGGAGCGGGATACGAGATTCGGACTCGCGACTTTCACCTTGGCAAGGTGACACTCTACCACTGAGTTAATCCCGCATTTTCTAGCTTTTGCTTGCGCAAAAAGTTTCTTCGGTAAGCGATTTTCATTCGCAAAACGCAACCACCCTCACTGCGTGAGGTTTTATACTGTAGATTATACCGCCTTTGGCGGATAATCAATAGCTTTTGCTTGCGCAAAAAGTTTCTTCGGTAAGCGATTTTCATTCGCTATGCTCATGAAAACGCTTTGGTGCCCAGAGCCGGAATCGAACCAGCGACACGTGGATTTTCAGT
>CAYOKA010000003.1:0-42579 GCA_964404395.1 uncultured Oscillospiraceae bacterium
GGGTGACATTTTGTCGCGATAATTATAGAGTGACATTATCACAAGATAAACACACATTTTAATAAGGACATTGACAAACCAATGATCTTAATTTATAATTATTTCAATTCACCAATTTATAAGTTTAGCATGATAAAGCGGTAGAGTGGAGAACGAGCATGCAAGATGATAGAATGTAATCAATGAGGTGAAAAAAATGTCCAACTGGAAAATCTATACGGCAGATGGGGTGCAAGATATCCTGTTTGAGGACTGTTATCTGAAAAGAGGGCTGGAGCAGAAGTTCAGGTCATTGTTCACTAGCTGTGGCTTTCGCGAGGTAGAGTCCCCAACAATGGAGTTTTATGATGTTTTTGCGTCTGACGAAGCCGCTATGCCTCAGGAAAATATGTATAAGTTTTTTGACCAGCAGGGCAGGATACTTGTCTTGCGACCGGACATTACAATTCCGGTGGCCAGAATTACTGCGACTAAGTATAGGGAGGCTAGATATCCTCTTAGAGTTTCATATGTGGGAAATGTGTTCAGGTATGATGATTATGGCGGAGGAAAGCAAAATGAGTTTACTCAGGCCGGGATAGAGGTACTGGGCATCAATACGCCTGAATCCGATGCAGAAGTGATAGCCGTTGCTATACAGGCACTTAAGGCCGCCGGGCTGGAAAGCTTCCAGGTGGATATAGGGCAGGTGGAGTTTTTTAATGGACTGATGGAGGAAACCGGTCTGGCTGAAGAGGATGTAACTAAGGTTCGTACATTAATTGACCGCAAGGATTATGTGGGCTTGGAGGAATTCCTGAAAAGAAGTGAAATCAATGGTGACCTAAAGAAATTGATATCAGATTTGCCCGGATATTTCGGATCAGCCGATGTAATTGAAAAGGTTAAGTCCCAGCTCCTGAATAAAAGATCCAGAGATGCCCTTGAGAATATTCGCCAGGTATTGAAAATACTCTACGACTACGGCTTTGGGAAATATGTTTCTGTGGATCTGGGAATGCTGCGGGGATTATCTTACGATACCGGAATTATTTTCAGGGGCTTTACTTACGGTGCAGGCTTTCCGATACTCACGGGCGGAAGATACGACAGGCTGGTGGGAGAGTTCGGCATGAATTGCCCCGCCACCGGGTTTTCACTGGGGGTCAATATGATTATGATGGCCCTTCAAAGGCAGAAAATCGAGATAGAAAAGCCGGGGATCGACAGTTTCATATGCTATAGGGATACAGGCAGAAGGACTGCATTTGAACTGTGTGCTGAGCTAAGAAAGCAAGGCATTGTCGTGGAGATGGATATAGCAAACAGCAGCATTGAAGAGGCTAAAGACTATGCTCTTGATAGAAATATCGGAGGAGTTATCAGCATTATTGATGAGGATACGGTAGAAATACATTATATACAGTCGGGCGAAGTTGCCAGTGTTAAAATCAGTGAATTATTGAAGAGGTGAGTGGATTGAGATATCTGACCATAGCACTATCCAAGGGAAGATTGGCGGAATTGTCCATAGAAATGCTGGAGAAGATCGGAATAGATTGTTCGGAATATCGTGATGAATCCCGTAAGCTGATTTTTTCTGATGAGAAAAGCAGGATAAGGTTTTTCCTTGTAAAGCCTGCGGACGTGCCTACATATGTGGAATACGGTGCGGCCGATATGGGAGTGGTGGGAAAGGATACACTGCTCGAAGAGGGGCGAAATTTGCATGAGGTTCTCAATCTCGGGTTCGCAGCCTGCCGAATGGTAGTTGCCGGACCTGCGGAATTGGCCGGTAAGCTTGATAGCCTGAACAACAAGAGAGTCGGAACAAAATATCCCCGTATCGCCAGGGAATATTTTGAACATAATCGACGGGAGTCCATAGAGGTGATCAGGTTAAGCGGATCGGTGGAGCTTGCCCCGCTGGTAGGGCTTTCGGAGGTTATTGTGGATTTGGTGGAAAGCGGACGTACATTAAAGGATAATGGACTTGTGGTGCTGGATACCATTGCTGATATCAGCGCCAGACTTGTGGTGAACAGGGTCAGTATGAAAATGGAAAGCGAAAGAGTTAACGCAATCATAGATGGGCTTAGAAGGCAGCTGTGAGGGAGAAAATTTACTTATGACGGAAACGGTGAATGATCACAGGCTGTTTAGTGAAGGAAGGCTTAAAAAGGAAGTTGGAAAAAGAAGGTCCAAAAGGAAGGTCGAATTCCATGATAAAAATGATTGATATGCGTAAGGATAAGGATTCCGAATTGTTTGACAGGCTAGTCAGCCGGGACAGGGTTGGTAAGGAGGATGCGGTCAAGGTTGTTGAGGAGATTCTTTCAACTGTCAGAAGCGGTGGAGATGAGGCCTTGCTGGATTATACCGAAAAGTTTGACAAGGTTAAGCTGGACCCTGAATCCATGAAGGTTTCCGAGCAGGAAATGAAAGAAGCCTACGAGCTTTTGGATCCAGGGATGCTTGAGGTGATTAGAAAATCCAAGGCGAATATTGAGGCCTTTCATGAGAAGCAAAAGGAGAACTCCTGGTTTTCAACAGAAGATGACGGTGTTTTACTGGGGCAGCTGTACAGGCCTCTTGAGATAGTGGGCATATATGTTCCCGGAGGGACAGCGGTACTGACATCCTCTGTGTTAATGAATGGACTGCCGGCGAAGGTAGCGGGTGTTGAGAGAATCATCATGGCTACGCCTCCCGGAAAAGATGGAAGAATAGATCCGGGTGTGTTGATAGCGGCTCAGGAGGCAGGCGTAACTGAGATTTTCAAAATGGGTGGTGCCCAGGCTGTTGCGGCAATGGTTTTTGGCACGCAGACGGTACCAAGGGTGGATAAGATCTTCGGCCCTGGAAACATCTATGTATCAACGGCAAAAAGGCTTGTTTATGGGTATTGTGACATTGATATGTTCGCGGGACCAAGTGAAATAACGGTTGTGGCCGATGATTCCGCTAACCCGGCATATGTGGCTGCCGATTTGCTTTCGCAGGCAGAGCATGACGTGCTTTCGGCCTCTATATTGGTTACGCCTTCAGAGAAGCTGGCGGCCGCGGTTATTAGCGAAATAGAAGAACAGGCGGCAAGGCTGACTAGAAAAAGCATTCTGGACAGATCTCTCGCCGATTATGGTGCGGCTGTTATTGTTAACGACCTTGATGAGGCCATGGATATAGTAAACCGGATTGCTCCTGAGCATTTGGAGCTATGCATTGAGGAGCCCTTTAGTTGGCTTTCATATATAAGGAATGCCGGAGCCATTTTCCTGGGGCACTGGTCACCGGAGCCGCTGGGTGATTATTTTGCAGGGCCCAACCATGTTCTGCCGACAGGTGGTACGGCGCGATTCTTCTCCCCTTTGAATGTGTCCGACTATATGAAGAAATCCAGTGTTATTTCATACACAAGACAGGCGCTGGAGAAAGCCGGCGAGGATGTTGTGCGATTTGCGGAGTATGAGAGCCTGGACGGACATGCAAATGCGATAAAGGTTCGCTTTGGGGAAAAGGCGGACTGAATAGACCCGATAACCGAAAGTGGAATGTAAAAGGGAACAGGAAGCGGAAGAAGGTAAATGGAGAGAGAAGGAGATAGTTTTCATGAACAAATACTGGAGCGCCCTGGCACAGAGACTGGAGCCTTATGTTCCGGGCGAACAGCCGAGGGATAAAAAATATATCAAGCTCAATACCAATGAAAACCCCTACGGCCCGTCGCCAAGAGTGCTGGAAGCGATTAGAGGGGCGGTGGATGACAGCCTTAGGCTTTACCCCGATCCGACCTGTGACATGCTTATCAGCGCCGCAGCAGAGAACTATGGTGTAGGCAGGGATCAGATATTTGCCGGCAATGGCTCCGATGAGGTGCTTGCATTTTCCTTTATGGCCTTCTTTAGTCCCGGGAAGACGATTGTCTTTCCCAATATTACATACTCCTTCTATCCGGTGTATGCATCGATTTTCAAGCTTGACTATGTTACCACCCCGCTGGACAGTGAATTTAACATACCCTCCGATCGGCTCATGCACAGCAGCGGAGGTATTATCCTTGCAAATCCCAACGCGCCCACAGGTAAAGCACTGCCCCTCACGGCTATCCGTGATGTGCTGATAGGCAATCCGGATACCGTTGTAATTGTTGATGAGGCATATATCGATTATGGCGGAGAGTCGGCAATAGGCTTGATTAACGAATATCCCAATCTGCTGGTGATACAGACCTTTTCCAAGTCCCGTGCGCTGGCCGGAATGAGGATTGGCCTTGCATTTGGCGACAAAGAGTTGATTTGTGCACTCGATAGTGTGAAGAATTCCTTCAATTCCTACACGCTGGACAGGCTGGCCATCGTTGCCGGGACAGCGGCATTAAAGGATGGGGAATATTACAGGCAAACCACAGAAAAAGTCATCAAGACTCGTGAGGAATTTACGGCTGAGCTTCGCCGAAGGGATTTCATCGTGACGGATTCATCAGCTAACTTTGTGTTTGCTGCACATAAGAATGTGCACGGGGAAAAGATATTTACCGGGCTGCGGGAACGCGGCATATTAGTACGGCATTTCAAGAAGCCCTTGATAGACAACAATCTGCGAATAAGCATCGGTACAGATGAAGAAATGTCAGCGGTATTAGCCGCATTAGATAGCATTTTAGGTGAATAGCAAGCATTGCGGGGTAAGTAGCCCTGTCGCTTACCGATAGAAGAAGAACTGAATAGCCGGAAAATTTTATATAGTGTGGATTTGTAGTACACACATTTGTTATAATTACGGATGGTAATAAGTACTAATGATAAATGCAATTAAGGCCACCAATAATACACGGAGGTGCAATATGTCCAGAAGTGCTGAATTGAGCAGAAAAACGGCTGAAACCGACATTATGGTAAAGTTGGATATTGACGGGGAGGGAAACTCTCTTATCGACTCGGGCATCGGGTTCATGGATCACATGCTGACGCTTTTTTCAAAGCATGGATTGTTGGATCTGGTAATAAAAGCCCGGGGAGACCTTGAGGTGGATGCTCATCATACTGTTGAGGATATAGGCATAGTACTGGGACAGGCTATAAAGCAAGCCTTGGATGATAAAAAGTCCATAAAAAGATATGGGACCTCCCATGTGCCGATGGATGAAGCCCTGGCTATGGTTTCTCTAGATCTTGGGGGACGCCCTTATTTGGTATTCAATGTTGAGTACACTAATGAGCGTGTTGGTGATATGGAGACGGAGCTGGTGGAGGAGTTTTTCAGGGCAGTATCAGTGAATTCGGGCATGAGTGTACATATTAATGTAGTGTACGGAAGCAATAATCACCACATTGTTGAGGCGGTGTTCAAGGCATTTGGCAGAGCGCTTGATGAGGCGACCCGAGGCGATCAGCGTATTAAGGGAGTTATGTCTACCAAGGGCGTTCTTTAGGCATACGAAAGAATAACCGGAAATCGGTTGCCATAAATTATTACAGTTCAGGCCTAAGGCTTGAACAGCAAACAGGAGTGAATGAAATGATTATTTACCCCGCAATTGATGTGAAAGGCGGTAGATGTGTCAGGTTAAGTCAGGGTAAGTTTACTGATGAAACGGTGTACTCCAATCACCCTGTAGAGGTGGCGAAAAAGTTCGATCGGCTGGGAGCGGAGTACTTGCATGTAGTTGATTTGGATGGTGCCAGGCTGGGTGAGCCTCAGAACATTGCTGATATAAGTGAAATGGCTGTAACGGTGGGGATTCCGATCCAACTGGGCGGCGGTATACGTACGATTGAAGCAATGGAGATTATCCTGTGTAAGGGGATAGAAAGAGTTATTTTGGGAACCTCTGCCGTGAATAATCAGGAGCTGGTCAAAAAGGCTGTTCAAAGCTTTGGCAAGAACCTGGCCATTGCCATAGATGCCCGGGATGGGATGGTCGCCACCGAAGGCTGGGCAAAAACGAGTTCATTTGCGGCACTGGACTTTGCAAAGAAAATGGAGAATATAGGCACAAAGGTAATAATCTACACGGATATTTCCCGGGACGGAATGCTAAACGGCCCCAACCTCAAAGCCATGGAGGAGATGGTAGAGGCTGTTGACATTGAGGTAATAGCTTCCGGTGGTATCACAAGCCTGCAGGATATTAAGAATTTGAAGGAGATTGGAGTTTCCGGTGCTATTGTCGGTAAGGCAATTTATACAGGTGATATTGACCTTCAGGAGGCGATAGCTGCAGCCAGGTAAACCATGCACAAGCAGCTTAATCCCCGGGAAAGGGCACTGATAAAAGGAGTAAAGAGGTAGATGTATGAATATAAAACGAATTATTCCCTGCCTGGATGTTCGCGCAGGGCGTATAGTCAAGGGCGTAAACTTTGTCAATTTCACAGATGCCGGTGATCCGGTTGAAATTGCAGCTTTTTACGATAAAGCGGGTGCGGATGAGTTGGTGCTTCTTGACATTACGGCGACCACCGATGGGCGCAATATCATGATTGATGTGGTAAAGAGTGTGGCGCAGCGGGTGTCAATACCCTTTGCCGTCGGTGGAGGAATAAGAACCTGCGATGATTTTTGTGAAATACTGAAAGCCGGTGCAGATAAGGTTTCGGTGAACTCCGCTGCAATAAAAAGGCCGGAGCTGATATCTGAGGCGGCTCAGAGGTTTGGGAGCGGGCGTGTAGTGGCTGCCATAGACGCAAAAAAGCGGATTGATGGAAGCGGTTGGGATGTTTATATCAATGGTGGGAATACCAATACAGGAAGAGATGTTGTTGAATGGGCGGCGCATACAGAAAAGCTGGGTGCAGGTGAAATTCTTCTGACAAGCATGGATTGTGACGGTACAAAAAACGGCTATGATATAGAATTAACTAAGGCCGTGGTTGAAAGTGTAAAGATACCGGTTGTTGCTTCGGGAGGGGCCGGTACAATGGAGCATTTCTATGATGCTCTGACCGTCGGGAAGGCTGATGCGGTTCTTGCGGCTTCACTTTTCCACTTCCGACAGGTTGAGATATGTGACCTAAAGGCTTATTTAAAAGAAAAAGGGATTGAAGTGAGGAGATGAGATGGCTAATATTCTTGAAATGGTAAAATACAATGCGGATGGCTTGATACCTGCTGTTGCTCAGGATATCAGAACCGATGAAGTGCTGATGCTGGCATATATGGACGAGGAAGCCCTTAAAATGACGATAGAAACAGGGAAAGTCCATTACTTTAGCAGGAGCAGACAGAAGCTTTGGCTAAAGGGAGAGACCTCCGGGCACTTTCAGAAGGTAAGATCTATCAGTGTTGACTGCGACAGCGATACGCTGTTGCTCAAGGTAGAACAGACAGGTGCAGCCTGCCATACAGGGCACAGATCATGCTTTTTCACCAGGCTGGAGCCTGACGAGTTGAAAGCCGGTGCCACTATTGGCGGCACAGAGGGCAGCGACACAATAGAAACGTCCCCCTGTGTCACTGAAAAGCTGATGGAGGAAGCGGCAAAGTACCCGGCGGCGGAAAATGCAGAGACTAAATCGGAACAAATCGTCGGCGCCGAAGTGATTGGAGAAGTGTTTGATGTCATTTCGGATAGGAAGGCGCATCCCAAGGAAGGCTCCTATACAAATTATCTATTTACAAAGGGCTTGGATAAGATTCTGAAGAAAATTGGAGAAGAAGCCTGCGAGGTAGTGGTAGCTTCGAAAAATGGAGCCAGAGAAGAGATTAGCTCCGAAATCGCCGATTTAATGTATCATATCATGGTTCTTTTAGCCGAAAGGGGCATGTCCCTCGATGATATTTACGCTGAATTAAGTAGCAGAAAGTAAGGTTTGCCGAAAATCAATGAGATTCCATAAAATAGCTGGATAAATGGAGCTAATCCGCCTAAAACAGCACAATTTGGCAAAAACGCATATTTGATTACAAATTGGATAATATATTATATTATTAATGTGATTAGCACTCAACTAGGATGAGTGCTAACAAAATGTTAAACGTATGGGAGGTACGCTTTATGAAAATAAAACCATTAGGTGAAAGAGTAGTTATTAAAATGCTTGAGAGTGAAGAAACCACAAAGGGAGGCATTGTTCTTCCCGGAAGCGCAAAGGAAAAACCGCAGGTTGCGGAAATTATAGCTGCAGGACCGGGCGGTTATGATGATAAGGGCAGAGAAGTGAAAATGGAAGTAAAAGTCGGCGATAAGGTGCTTATCAGCAAATACGCCGGAACTGAAGTCAAGATCGATGATATTGAATATACCATTCTAAAGCAGAGTGATATTCTGGCCATCGTGGAATAAGTCTGCCATGGCTATTATGATTTTATTACGATCTAATATGAATGCAAATAAGGAGGCATTAAGCATATGTCAAAAGAAATTAAATTTGGAGAAGAAGCCAGGCGTGCTTTAGAGAGCGGCGTTAATCAGCTGGCTGACACTGTTAAGATTACATTGGGACCTAAAGGCAGGAACGTCGTGTTGGACAAGAAGTTTGGTTCACCCACTATAACTAATGACGGTGTTACCATTGCAAAGGAAATAGAGCTTGAAGACCAATTTGAAAACATGGGAGCACAGCTTGTAAAGGAAGTCGCGACCAAAACCAATGATGTCGCCGGTGACGGAACAACTACGGCAACACTGCTTGCTCAGGCGATTATTAGGGAAGGGCACAAGAATGTAGCAGCGGGCGCAAACCCGATGATCCTGAAAAAGGGTCTGGCGAAGGCTGTTACTGCTGCAGTGGAAGGCATCCTGGAATATAGCCGAAATGTTAACGGCAAGGAAGACATCACAAGAGTTGCTGCCATTTCTGCAAATGATGAAGAGGTTGGCGCGCTGATTGCAGATGCTATGGAAAAGGTCTCAAATGACGGCGTTATTACTGTTGAAGAGGCTAAGACCATGGGTACTAACCTTGAGGTTGTTGAAGGAATGCAGTTTGACAGGGGATATATTTCTGCTTACATGGTAACGGATACCGAGAAGATGGAAGCTGTTCTTGATGATCCATACATTCTTATCACAGATAAAAAGCTTACCAATATTCAGGATATTCTACCTCTTCTTGAGCAGATTGTACAGGCAGGTAAAAAGCTGCTTATCATTGCTGAGGACGTTGAGGGTGAAGCCTTGACTACGTTGATAGTTAATAAGCTTCGCGGAACGTTTAACTGTGTTGCTGTAAAGGCTCCCGGTTTCGGTGACAGAAGAAAGGAAATGCTGAGAGATATTGCTATTCTGACTGGTGGACAGGTAATTTCAGATGAGCTTGGGCTGGATCTGAAGGAGACTGAGATTGCTCAGCTTGGTAAAGCCAGACAGGTAAAGATTCAGAAGGAAAATACTATTATTGTTGATGGCGCAGGCAGTCAAGACGATATCAAAAAGAGAATTGCAAATATAAAGGCTCAGATTGAAGAGACTACTTCGGATTTTGATAAAGAGAAGCTTCAGGAAAGACTTGCTAAGCTGGCTGGCGGAGTAGCTGTCATTCAGGTCGGCGCCGCAAGTGAAACGGAAATGAAGGAAAGAAAGCTCCGAATAGAGGATGCATTAGCAGCGACCAAGGCGGCAGTAGAAGAGGGTATTGTGGCCGGCGGTGGTACAGCATATATCAATGCTATTCCAAGGGTTACTCAGTTGATACAGGGATTGCAGGGCGATGAAAAGACCGGTGCCCTGATTGTTCTGAAAGCTCTAGAGGAGCCTATCAGGCAGATTGCAATTAATGCAGGCCTTGAAGGTTCGGTTATTGTAGACAAGGTGAAGAGCAGTACAACCGGTGTTGGATTTGATGTCCTGAAGGAAGAATATTTGGATATGATTAGTGCCGGCATTGTTGATCCCACTAAGGTAGCAAGATCTGCTCTGCAAAATGCAGCTTCCGTAGCAGCAATGGTTCTGACTACTGAGAGCGTTGTCGCAGACAAGCCGGAGCCTGAACCAGCAATGCCAGCAGGTGGACCAGGTGGCGGAATGGGCGGGATGTACTAAGAGTAATTAAGTAAAGTAGATTTAGCTATATAAAGGACTTACATTTAAAACGGCATAGTTGCGGTAAGCGACTATGCCGTTCGCATTAGTATGGCGACCTAAGAGAATAGTTCAGGCCGCCGGCAATAAACAATGCCGGTGGTCCGGACTGCTAAGGGTTATATCTGAAAAAGAATGGGAAATCAACACCGCAGAAGGCAAATCCTTTTGCGGCGTTGCTGGTTACATATTTGGTCGCGGCGGTTTTGACAGTTATTGCATCACTGTTTTATAGACATTATTGGTAGTGCATAGTTGATTTTATGCTTGCAGCATTATTGTTTATCCCATACAAGTATGGTAAAATCTATTTTACAGACTTTAGCGGTTTTTTGTATTGATAATAGACATTCCGAAGATTTAAATATTAGGAGGACTAAATAATGGATAACTACATGGAAAAACTGGTGGCAAAAAAGAGAACTGCAGTTGATGCTTTAATTACGGCAGGGATTGTACTGTTAGCTATGGTGTTGATTGTGCTCATACTGTCGATACAGGTGATCCAGCAGCTGGGCATTGGCTTAATATTAGTAGTATTGATTATCTATCTGGGCTACAGATTTATTACTTCTAGAAATGTGGAATATGAATATATTGTTACTAATGGAGATTTGGATATCGATAAAATTATTTCCAGACGCAAGAGAAAGAGGATTTTCAGCGCAAACTGCAAGGAATTTGATATAGTTTCCCCTGTGAAGAGCAATAGCTTCAGTCAGTCCGTACAGGCAATAAAAAGCAGAATCGATGCATCAGGATCCATTGATTCACCGGATGCTTATTTTATCACACTAAATTACAATGGCGAAAAGACAGTTGTAATATTTGAGCCTAGTGAAAGAATGCTGAAAAATTTCAAGTTTTATATCCCCAGAAAGGTGTTTTTGTCAGATGATCATAAGGGGATATGATGCTGGCATAGTTCAAATATAGTTTCGTTGAGGTGATATTATGCCTTTTACAGTAGAAATTGGATTGCGGCTGTTGCTTTCTGTAGCACTTGGGGGATTGATTGGCTATGAGAGAGAGCATACAAAAAGACCGGCGGGGTTTAGAACCCACATTCTTGTGTGTGTGGGGGCGGCTCTTGTTATGGTGACATCCGAGTTTGTATTCAGCAAATATACCGGCTTGGCAAGCATCGATCCTACAAGGCTGGGGGCTCAGGTTATCAGTGGTATAGGATTTCTTGGTGCCGGTACAATTATCCGTGATGGAGTCACTGTACGTGGACTCACAACAGCAGCGAGCCTGTGGGCTGTTTCCTGCGTCGGTCTTGCTGTGGGAGCGGGCTTTTATAGCGGAGCTGTCATAGCTACCATTTTTGTTTATTTGATACTTATCGGTCTCAAGGGGACAGAAAGCCGTTTTACGAGAAAAAACAGGCATAGGACATTTATCGTGGAATCAGATGGCGCTTCCGGCCTGGTAGGCGCGGTATGCGGTTTACTGGAGCAAAATAAAATTGATTTGAAAAATGTGCAGTTATATAAAAGCCAGGAAGGCGGGCAGAGGATTAAGTTGCTGGTGAAAATGCCGGGAAGTACAGTCGATATGCAAATACTCAGCGATATTCAAGCGTTGGATGGAGTGCAGAAGATTTACGAGGAGTAAAGGGTGGTACTTCGATATATAAAGCAAATAAACAATAGGATGGGCGGTATGGTCTAAACCATGCCGCTTTTGAATAAAAATAGGGCATAGACCTACGATAAAGGGGTGTCCTATTTGAGAAGACAGATTACTTCGGCAGAAGAGGTGCATAACAGCCTGCATAGTGGGGCCCACAGTGGCCTTAGTGAGAAGGAAGCAAAAAAGAAACTACTTGAACATGGCCCAAACCTCTTGGCTGAAAAAAGGAAAATATCTCCTGTAAAGCTGCTGTTAAACCAGTTTACTGATATTATGGTCATAATACTGATGGTTGCAACGGCAATTTCTGCGTTTATGGGTGAAATGACAGAAGCGATTACAATTATTGCGATTGTAGTGCTTAACGCCATTCTGGGTTTTGTTCAGGAATTTCGGACGGAAAAAACGATGGAAGCGCTTAAAAGACTGACTGCTCCTGCCGCTAAGGTTATGCGCAGTGGTAGGCAGGTTAGCATCCCTGCGAAACAGATCGTTCCGGGAGATGTGATTGTACTTGAGGCAGGAGATCGTATAGCAGCTGACGGGGTTGTGCTGGAAAGCACGAATATTCAGGTGGATGAGTCTCTTCTTACGGGCGAGTCGGTGCCTGTTGAGAAGTATATAGCATCTGAAAGAATTGAGCAGGGTCACGAGGATAATAAAAATAAGGTCTTTATGGGAACCAGTGTAACAAGAGGCAGGGCAAGAGCGCTGGTAACAGCAACGGGAATGAACACCGAAATGGGCAGCATTGCAGGAATGATACAAGATATCCAGGAAGAACAGACTCCCCTCCAGAAGAGGCTGTCAAAGCTTGGGAAGATCATTGCAGCAGGATGCTTGATTATATGTGCAATTGTGGCTGCTGCAGGGATTCTGAGGGGCGAGGAGGTATTTTCAATGCTGCTTTCGGGAATAAGCCTTGCCGTAGCAGCAGTACCTGAGGGACTTCCTGCGCTCGTCACAATCTCGTTGGCACTTGGTGTTCAACGTATGCTCAAAAGAAATGTACTTATAAGGAGGCTTCCTGCTGTTGAAACGTTGGGATGTGCAAGTGTAGTTTGCTCCGACAAGACAGGGACGCTGACACAGAATAAAATGACAGTTAGGAGGATATTTTCCGGGAACAGGTTTGTAGAACTGAAGGATAACGACAGATCCGGTCATTTCTTTTTTTCGGGAGGCAGGTCAATTAAACCGCTCAAAGACAGTGTGCTGAGGCTTACACTGGAAATTGCGTCAGTATGCAATAATGCCGGTCTTATAAGTGAAAAGCTCAAGCGCAATGAGCAAAAATGGAATTATACCGGGGATCCAACGGAGGGCGCACTGATGGCAGCCTCGGCAAGAGCCGGTCTGACTCCTGATGTGCTTGCGTCCATGTATTATAGAATAGATGAAATCCCCTTTGACTCAGATAGAAAATGCATGTCTGTAGTGTGCAGCAACAAAAAAAACGCAACCTTTGTATTTACAAAGGGCGCACCTGATATGCTTTTAAACAAATGTACTGCCGTTTATCAATCAAAGGGCATCACGGTTCTTTCACGGGAATTGAGGACAAAGATAATAAAAACTAATGATGCAATGGCGCAGCAAGCTTTGAGAGTGATTGCCGTTGCGTATAAGGAGCTTGATTCACTTGCCTATGATAGGGATGGACTGGAGTCGGGGCTAATATTTGTCGGCCTTATGGGGATGCTTGATCCGCCGCGGCCGGAGACGGCGGAGGCCGTTCTCAGGTGCAGATTGGCGGGCATTAGACCTGTAATGATTACGGGGGATCATAGGCTGACGGCAGTTGCTATTGCAAAGGAGCTGGATATATACACAGAAGGGGACAAGGTGCTTACAGGTATCCAGTTGGATCAAATGGATGAAAAAGGTCTCGAAGAGATAGCACCGGATGTGAGCGTATATGCCAGAGTGTCACCAAAGCACAAGCTGATGATTGTAAAAGCTTTAAAGCGAGCAGGCAACATTGTTGCCATGACAGGTGATGGTGTTAATGATGCTCCGGCGGTCAAGGAAGCCGATATTGGAATCGCAATGGGACGGTCGGGTACCGATGTGACAAGAGAAGCCTCATCAATGGTGCTTCTAGATGACAATTTTGCTACCATTATTGCTGCAATTGAGGAAGGAAGAGTCATCTACAATAATATCCGTAAGTTTATCCGATATATGCTGGCATGTAATCTGGGAGAGGTATTGACAATGTTCCTTGGCATGCTTGCAGGGCTTCCGGTCCCGCTACTTCCCATACAGATCCTCTGGATTAATCTGGTGACAGATGGCTTGCCTGCCGTGGCACTGGGCTTTGATCCTCCCGAAAAGGATGTAATGAAAAGACCGCCGAGGAAACCCGACGAAAACATTTTTTCTCAAGGGCTTGCCGGAACAATCCTGTTTCGTGGTATTCTTATCGGCATTACAACACTGGCCGTATACGTAAGCATACTCTATTTCACTGCCGATATCAGCGCAGCCAGAACAAGTGCATTTGTAACTTTGGTGCTAACACAGCTGATTCATGTATTTGAGTGTAAATCTGAGAGGAGAAGTATTTTCAGGATTCCTCTCCTAAACAATATCTATCTTGTGTTGGCAGTGATTTGTTCGCTGCTAATGACCCTGGGAGTAGTATACATTCCTGCTCTGCAGAATATTTTCAGAACCGTCCCGCTTGGCGTGAACGAATGGCTCATCACAGCAGGCCTGTCATGTCTCGGCCCAGTTTTAGCCAGCTTTAAAGGAACAAAAAACTAAAGGCACTTAGCCGCCACGAATAGTAACTTTTGTAATATTGAGTTATTGTTTGAATATTATGCTGGTATGCGGCAATAATACTTATAAATAGAATGATTTTGGAGAAATATTCTCAAAAACGTTTACAAAATTAATGAAGGTGGTATAATGATAGTGGATAATGACTTAGTGGGGTGTACCATGTTATTACAGTTTAGATTTAAAAATTATAAATCCTTTGCCGATGAAGCAGTACTGGATTTAACTGCTACAAGTATTAGAGAGCATGTTAATAGCTTAATTGAAAAAAACGGAAATAAAGTGTTGCCTGTTGCTGCAATTTTTGGTGCAAATGCAAGCGGAAAATCCAACATTTTTTCTGCTTTTTATAGTATGGCAAAAGATGTGCTGTCATCATATAAAAAAGATGAAAGTCATTTTATGATTACACCCTATATATTTAGCAAAACCACTGAAAAGGAACCTACTGAATATGAGGTTAGCATTAATATTGATGATAAAGAGTATAGATACGGTTTTGTAAGAAATCAATCACAAGTATTTGATGAATGGCTATATACAAAGAAATTTTCTAAAGGTACAAAATCAAAGGAAAAAATGATTTTTTACAGAAGTAAAAAAGTTACGGTTGGTAAATTAAATCAAGCCGAGAAAAGAGAGTTGGATTATCTTGGTAGCATGATAGATGATAATGAGTTATTAATGACTGCTATCGGTCGTAGAGAAAAAAGCGAATACAGAAATGTTTACGAATGGTTTTTATTAACATGCTTGAAACAGGATTTTTCTGATGATTCTGATGAAAAGTTGAGCACAAAATTAATAGCAGAATTTCTATATAAAAGGGAGAAAAATAAAAAGGATGTTGAGGAATTTCTCCGTAAATTTGATAGTTCAATCATCCGCTTGGAAATTTTACCCGAGAAGGATGCAGACTTAAATGAAAAATATGTTGTGTATAGCTATCATTACGATGATAATGGAACTGAAATTGAATTACCTTTCGAGAGTGAATCCAGTGGAACGAAAAAATTGTTTGCATTAGCGGCACTGTTGTTTATTTCTCTTTATAATGGTTTGGTGCTTTGGGTTGATGAGTTAGATGGAAAATTGCACCCTTTAATTCTTCGCTATATCATAGCATTATACAGCGATAGGCAGGTAAATACGGGCAACGGGCAATTAATTTTTTCCTCACACAATTTGGTTTGTCTGAATTCTTCGGACTTACGCCGGGATGAAATCTGGTTTGTTGAAAAAGTTAATCAAGTTTCAACCTTGTATTCTTTGTATGATTTTAAGGAAGATGAAGTATCAATTAGATCCGATTTAAGTTTCGGTAAGCATTATTTATCAGGACGATTCGGAGCCATACCATTTCAGGATGAGGAAGATGCCAATGGGGGATGATTTATTTAAAAAGAGAGGTAAGGAGCGGCGAAAAAGAGAATCTAAGGAACTGAGAACAAGATCTGAAGCATGGCTTATTGTATGCGAGGGTAAAGAGACTGAGCCAAATTACTTTAAGAGTTTGTTTAACTATGTTAACTTAAAATCTGATAGAAAAATAAATTATGTCATTAAAGGCGAGGGAAGAAACACCGAGTCACTGGTATCTTCAGTTGATGACTATTTTTCTTTTGTTGATGATTTAAAACAGAAAAAGAAAATTCCATATGGTAAGGTTTTTGTCGTTTTTGATATGGATTCCTTTGGAAAGGGACAATTCAATAATGCAATATTCACAGCATCGCGCAGTGGTTATATTCCAATTTGGTCTAACGAATGTTTTGAGCTATGGTTTTTGCTACATTTCAATTTATTGGAAAGTAACATAACAAGAGAAGAATATTTTTCAAAGCTTAGTGAAATATTTGGGACTAAGTATAAAAAGTCAGATGACCATTTTGCATTGTTGAATACTGAGGTAAACCTTAAAAATGCAATGCGAAATGCAAAGCAATTATATTGCAAAACAGAGAATATTAAGTCATGTGCTAATAGAGCCCCTTCTACTACCGTGTTTCAAATGGTAGAAGAAATTGAAGATTATATTGGAAGGAGACTTTGATAAATATTCTTTTAAAGGTGGCAAGCTGGGTGGACATGGCTGCAAATAGATGCATCATGTGGAGAAATAGCTGCAGGCTGTCTGTACTGTTGAAACTCGAATGCGGTATTAGGATCCACATCCTGCGGCACGATGCCGCAGGCGCTGGACTTAAGCCACGGACGGCGGTTGTCCTGCGCCCGCAATAGAGTGAGACAGGACACTACCAGCCTGCCTATGACGTAACCCGATGCATAACTTTGCAGCCATACTCACCCATGCCCCTCACTTGAACAGGAAAAAAGATTGCTACGCAATCTTTTCACCTTTTGTCTAAAGCATGACTAACTCATTTTCATTTTTATCTAACTTCTTTGCGCAAAATTTAGTACAGAATATCAGCGAATTACCAAATCTCTAAAAAACAAAAAATAATGTGTTGGTTTCCATGCTTCATTTTTGCCGTGGGCTTTTCAAATAGTGCTTGAAATGCCAAACAAAAAACTATATAATAGGTAAAGCCCGAAAAGTCTCGATTTGGGGCTTTTTGGTTGCAATGGATTATGAAAGCATTTTTTTACAAATTGTTCACAATTTATTAAAAAGTATATTTCATAATTGTTGTAGCGTTATATGTCGGACTGACATAAATAGCAGGAGGGGAAAAAATGATAGAGATACAGAATTTGACCAAACGATATGGTCAGATAACAGCTGTAAATAATCTTAATTTTACTGTGAAAAAAGGCGAAGTCCTTGGATTCCTCGGCCCCAACGGAGCGGGCAAAACCACTACGATGAATATCATAACCGGCTATGTTCCGTCCAGTGAAGGTACGGTAAGTGTAAACGGATATGACATCATGGAATCACCTAAGGAAGTAAAAAAGCTTACAGGTTATCTTCCCGAGCAACCACCGGTATACATGGACATGACGGTTAAGGATTACCTGAACTTTGTTGCCGATCTGAAACTGGTAGATAAGAAACTAAAGAAGAGTCAGTTAAGTGACATCATGGAACTTGTTAAAATAGGCGATCATAGGGACAGGCTTATTATGAATCTTTCAAAGGGGTATAAGCAGAGAGTAGGTCTTGCACAAGCCCTTGTGGGGAACCCGCAGGTTCTTGTATTGGATGAGCCTACAGTGGGTCTGGATCCAAAGCAAATCATAGAAATCCGCAAGCTCATCAAAGCTCTTGGCAAGGAGCATACTATTATTCTCAGCTCCCATATCCTTCCTGAGGTCAGCGCCGTTTGTGAGCGGGTAGTTATTATCAACAAAGGCGAGATAGCGGCAATCGACACTCCTGAAAATCTTTCCAAGGGATACAGTGGCGCCACGAAATTCCAGGTGACCGTTGTCGGATCGAAGAACTCTGTAGAAAATGCAATCAGAGAGATTTATGGAGTTAAGTATGTAGAGGCAGGAGCAGAAAAAGAGAGGGACGCCTTTAGCTATATCGTAGAATCAGATAAAGAGATTGATGTCAGGAAGCCTCTATTCTATGCAATGGCCAAGCTGGGCTATCCCATACTTGAATTGAAGGGTCTTAACTTGAGCCTTGAGGATATATTCCTGCAAATTGTTACCCGGGAAAAGGAGGTTGATTGACCTATGTCAGCGATATTCTGGAAAGAAATCAAATCCTATTTTTATTCACCGATCGCATATGTACTAATTGGCTTGTTAACAATCATTTCCTCATTATTGTTCTATGTGATTAACTTAACCCAGGGGTATGGCGATACAAATTGGATTTTTTCATTTTGGATTTACCTGATTGTAATGATGATATTTATTTCCGTAATTACAATGAGAAGTCTTGCGGATGAGAGGAAAAACGGAACCGAGGTGCTGCTGATTTCTTCACCGCAAAGCATAACATCAATAGTTGTTGGCAAATACTTGGCAGCATTCAGCGTATTTTTGTGCATGGTATGTTTAACACTAATATATCCGATTGTAGTAAGTGCATTTGGTGGATTCGTTACAACGGTCACGCTTAGCGGATACATTGGTTATATATTACTGGGTGGGGCATTTGTAGCAATAGGCATATTTGCTTCTTCCCTTACTCAAAATCAAATCATTTCTGTCATCATCAGCTTCGTCAGCATGCTGCTGATGTGGTTGATGGGCTCACTAGCTACATCGTTTGGCGGAACAGTTTCGAAGATCCTCGCTGCAATATCACTCACATCAAGGTATGAGGATTTTAGCAAGGGGATAATTAGTTTAGGTTCTGTAGTATACTATCTGAGTTTCATTGTAGTATTTTTGTTCCTTACAATAAGGGTAATAGAAAAAAGACGCTGGAGTCAGGGGTGATATAGATGGAAAAGAAGAACGGATTAAAAAGGTTTTTTAATAAAAGGAGTCTCAAATACGGTTCAAATTCTGCCATCCTGATTGTGGCCGTTATAGCAATCGCTGTAATGGTGAACTTGCTTGCGGGATCGCTCAATTTGAAGCTGGACTTGACTCCTAACAAGTTGTTTTCTCTTTCGGATGTAACAAAAACCGAGTTGGACGAGCTGGAACAGGATGTTGAGATAATAGGGCTATTCGATGACGGTAAGATTTCAGGTGATAATCAGTACAAACAGGTTACTGATTTGTTGGACCTTTATCAGAAGAATCCCCACATCAAGGTGAAGTATATAGACCCTGACAGGGATCCTACCATTATAAATGAGCTTGATCCGGATGGTGCGATGGAGCTTAGGAGTACTAACTTTGTGGTACGCAGTGTTATCAATGGCAATGAAAAGAAAAAGAAACTGGAATACTATGATCTGTTTGCGGTCCAATTCGATCAGAATACTTGGCAATCCTATATAACCGGATCCAATGCCGAGCAGGGCTTTACCGGGGCAATCAAATATGTGACATCCGAGATAACGCCGGTCGTGTATTTTACTGAAGGCCACGGCGAAATAGACATGAATACTGAGTATGGGAATGTTATGGATTATCTGGAGAAGAATAATTTCCTTGTAAAGAAGCTTAATCTCATTGCAACAGAGAAAATTCCGGAGGATGCGGAAATGGTTATTGTAGCCTCTCCGGACAAGGATATTACATTGAATGAAAGGGATGTGCTTGACGAATATCTCTTTAATGGCGGGAACGCAATATTTATGTTTGATTACCTTGCAAATGATCCTTCTTTTGATCAGTTCAATGATTTGTTTGCTAAGTTTAACCTTGCCGTAAACTACGATAAGGTGAAGGAAACAGACGAAAGAAATCATATACCCAACGATCCTAATACTATTGTTTTAAATGTAAGCAGCAACAGCATTATTCCGCAGGGTTTTATTACACTGTTGAATAACTCCAGAAGTATTAGTATCTTGAAAAACGAGAAGGAATATATCAAAACTACTTCTCTTATGAGAACCAGTGAGAATGCTATAGGAGAGATGGTCGACAAGTCCAGGGGAGACGATCTGCAGGGTCCCCTTGATATAGCTGCGGCTGTAGAATATCAAGGCGGGATGTCTCCAAGCAAGATTATTGTTATGGGCAATGCCTCATTTATCAGTGATAGCGCTAATAAAACCTATGGGAACTACTACAACAATAGTATGCTTTTCTTCCTACAGTCGATGAACTGGATGATTGACAAGCAGGATGAGATTATAGTGCCCACAAAGAATTATGAAAACAACATATTCACGATAACGCAACAGCAGACAAAAATCATGGGCGGAGCTCTTATGGTTTTATTCCCGCTTCTGATACTCGGCACAGGTCTGGTAGTATTTTTAAGGAGGCGTCATCTATGAAATTGTACAGGAATGCAATTATTCTTATTGTAATAGTTGCGCTTCTTGTTGGAGTGTATTTTGTGATGGACAGGCTAAAGCCAAAGGATAGTCAGACGGAAGACCCCCGTGATGATTTGATAAGGATCACTGATTATACTTCGGATGAGATTGAATCAGTAAAGCTTGAGAATCCTGACGGCACCTTTATCATCAAAAAAAAGGATACGGAGTGGGTATTATCTTCGCCCAAGGATATTAAATACGATTCAGCAATTCTGAGCAGTATCGTAATAAACGCATCTTCGATTGTCGCAGATAAGCTGATAGAAGAGAATGCTCAGGATTTGGCGAAATATGGCTTTGATAATGCTGTGACTGTTACTATTGAGGGCAAGGAAAATAATGATACGGTATTGAAGGTCGGCGACAAGACTCCCACTGCCAGTGGATATTATATAAAGCCGGCCGACAAGGGTGATGTCTACGTCGTTAGCTCCTATACCGGGAATTATCTTGTTACCGACAGGAACGGGATGAGATCCAAACAGCTGCTTGACTTTACCTACGAAGAGATGACCTCGCTGTCATTGGATAGAAAGGGCGAAAATGTATTTGTTTCAGAAATGGATATCGAAACCAGGGACTGGTCTATGGTCAGACCAATTAATGGAAGCGCGAATCCATCGGCTCTGATGCCTATGCTAGATGCACTGGCCAATTCAGCTGTTATAAGCTTTGTGGAGGATAAGCCCACAGACCTTGCACAGTATGGGCTGGTTAACCCTTCCTATGTGTTTGAATTTGCAACTGAATCCCATGGTACATTTAAGCTGAGCATGGGGGATGAAAAGGTGAAGGGCTCGGAGATATATGCCCAGCTGGATAGCAGCGATGAAGTTTTTACTATGGACATATCAAGCTTTACCTTCCTCGATAAGCCGCTGAAGGAAATTGTTGATGTATTCGCTTACATTGTCAACATCGATCAGGTGAAAAAGATTGATTTGACCATGGACGGAAAAACCACCAATATGACTCTGGATGTTTACAAGGATGCGGAGGGGAAAACCGATAACGAAAAGGACAAGTTTACTGTAAACGGAATGGATGCGACCGGTAAAGATGAAGATGATAACCAGCCCTTCAGAAAGTTCTATCAAGCTCTCATTGGCATAAGCCTGGATGAAATTGATGTAGAGGGCAAACCGACAGCGAATGCTGAAATAACGATTAATTACACCTTGAAGGATGGCTCGATGAAGGTTGAGTTTATTCCCAAGGACGAGAACTACTACTATGTATCCAGAAACGACGAATATGCAGGAATTCTGGTGAAAAAGAACAAGGGTGATTTCGGCGTGCGCGGCATGAGAGAAGCCTACGATAAGATGATGGGTTTTATCAAATGCTCTTAAGACCTTCGCCTCTATAGGCGGGGGATAAACAGATTCACACTTCAGTGGTGGGTTCAATCCCCCTCTGAAGGAGCATTTGATAAAATGCTCGCGGCGCGATACACACAAAACGCATAAAGAAGGCGCTAAAGCGCCCGCGTTTAGGCGTACAATTCGCGCAAGCGCTCATTGAAAGCCGGTAATTGATATTTGCAGCTACCCAAATGGCATAGCTGAGTAATTTTAAGAATGGCTTCCACATAGAATGATATTGTTCAATTCTATGTGGGAGCTTTTTATGTCCGAAGAACTCAAAAATATTGTAAGGGTTGCTTGTGTATACGCAACAAGTATTATTGGAGCCGGCTTTGCCTCCGGGCAGGAGATAATGCAGTTCTTTTCCTCCTATAGGACGGGAGGCTTTTATGGCATAATGCTTGCGGGCATTGTATTTGCCGTGTTGGGTAGTGTCGTGCTGAGAAAGATCCGTGCAGAGCGGATTAGAAGCTATGAGGAGTTTCTTTTCCCCACATTCGGCTGGCGAGCGGGAGTGGTTATCAATATATCTGTGACTGTGTTCATGTTATGCATGTTTTGCATCATGCTGGCAGGCTCAGGCAATGTGCTTTCTGACTGGTTAGGGATACCATATGTATATGCAGCGCTTATTATGGGTTTGATCTGCCTGGTGCTTATCATGACAAATATCAGGGGAATCGTAACTCTGAGTACTTTTGTAACGCCAATTCTTGTTGGTGGAGTTATTATGGCAGGCATTGCTGTCTTTTTCTACAACGAAACACAAGTATTTTTGGTTTCAGAATACCTCAGCTACATTTCAAGGAACTGGTTTGTATCGTCCCTTCTGTATGTTAGCTACAACAGTATCCCGGCAATTGTAATGATGTGTGGCCTGCTGCCTTATCTAAAAACCCAAAGGACAGCAATGGCAGGTGGGCTTGCGGGTGGAATGATTCTATGCCTTACTGCCTTCATTATCCATGCAGCTATATGTATGCTTTACCCGGCAGCGATGGATAAGGAACTTCCCATGCTGGCGATTTTAAGCAGCTTTAGCAGCTCGGCAGGAAACCTGTATAGTATCGTTCTATGGCTTGCCATGTTGGTTTCAGCAATAACTGCGGGCTTTTGCTTTGCTGACCGAATTAGTTCATCACTGAAGATTAAGAGAAGAATTGCTGTCTTGTTAACATGCCTGGTTGCAGTACCCTTATCTACATTTGGGTTTTCCATGCTAATATCCGTTATTTACCCAGTATTCGGTTATCTTGGCCTGTATATGATTATTGTGGTGCTGGCACAGAGAATAGCAGAGCTGTGCCGTCGACGATAACCGGCACATAGCACGCCGACAAAAGACACATCAGCTTATATAGCAGGAAATAGATTTCTATGATAAAATAATATCCGCATGGAACATTTACCAAAGAGTTTTGCAATGCACACCAAAGAGGAAACAGGGGTGAACCTTTTGAAGACACAGCCGGAGCGGGAAAAGGCGCGGTCTGGAGGGTCAAAGGCCGGTATGATTACAGCATTGCTGCTGTTTCTGTCTGTTATTGCTGTGGCTTTTTTTTCATATCAGAGAAGCCTTAACCCGGATGCAGATCTGAAAAGCATTATACAGAAAATTCGAGCTTCAGCGACTGACGTTGTCAAGGAGGCACAGCTTTTACATACTTACGAATTTGATGCAAACGAAAAACCGATATTTGTTGTGTATAAAAATTACATCGTAAAATGTGGCAGCAGCGGCATCTGGTTTTTGGACAAGACCGGGGAGGTTATCCGGTCGGAAGGCCTGATATACAGCAATCCAATTATAAAGACCAGCGGATCGCAGCTCATGGTTGCGGATAGAAATACAGGAGAAATCTCTGTTCTGGATGAAAAAACTATCCGCTGGCGTGAAAAGCTTGACACCCCGATTTTGAATGCTGATATAAACGAGAATGGGTATGTGACAGTTATTACCAGTGCAAAAAGAGACAACAACATGATAAGAGTTTTTGAATCACATGGGGTGGAATTATTCCAGAAGGTTATAGCCAATGACTTCGCGGTTTCAGCCAATGTTTCTCCATCGGGCAATATGCTCACACTATCTGCAATAAACACAGGTGCTGTCGGAGTATTTTCCATTTACAAACTTTATGATATGAGGGGCAATGATTTGACGAATCTTTCTTTTGACGAATCGGCTGAATTGCTCCCCATTTTCTGGTATAATAGCAACAATAGTATATTTGCAGTAGGCGACAGAGCCGTGGCTTCGATTGACCCATCGGGCAAGTTAATATGGGAGAAGCAGTTTAGGAGCTTGATAGGTGCTGAACCTGTGGGAGGTGGGAAACTTGCCCTGGTTGAACAGAGCAGTGACGGAACTATGCTGAGGGTATATTCGTCGGAAGGGGAAGAGGAGCTGGCAATCGGCATACTGCAGGGTAAGCTGGAAGGGATGAATGCTAAGAGAGGTATTATTTCTGTACACACATCCGATTCAGTTTACTTTTACAATAATAAAGGCAAGAATATCAGCAAATATAAAGCAGATTCACAAATCAAGCAGGTATGCTTCTTTGACAAACGTCAGGCCGCTGTGGTTACTGACCGTCAAGTGGCTGTGATTAACATATATTAATATGAGTGAGTTGAGACCGGTGTTTAGCCGGTAGTTGGGAGGTTATATGAACTGGAGTGACTTTGTTGTTGTAGGAGTGATTGCCCTATTTGCTATTATCGGTTTCTCCAAGGGCTTCATCATGTCGGTTTATAAATTGCTGGCTTTTGTTGTGTGTATTTTTCTATCTGTTAAATTTGCGCCGTTATTTGCTGTTATGCTTGAGAATACAGCCGTTTTTGACACAATAAAAAATATTATAGTTAAGAACCTTCCGCATATAAGCCAGGAAGCCTTTGCTTCTTCGGCTGCAGCTCCGGCAGGCACGGAGGGTGCGCAAGCAATGCTGGGAGCACTGGCTCTTCCCTTATTCATAAAAGGGTCCTTGCTTGAGAACATGCCCTCATCAACCGAATTGATTAATTTGGATGTGATTTACAATGCAATAGGTGAAGAGCTGACAAAGATGATTATATCCGTGCTGGCTCTTATCGTATTATATATTGTTTTAAGAATAATTACCGGATTTCTCGGGCTCCTTCTAAAAGGGGTGTCGCAACTGCCTGTATTTAAGCAAGTAAATAAGCTTGGAGGATTTATACTGGGAGCTCTTCAAGGATTTTTGGCCATTTACATAATATGTGCCCTATTAGTTATGTTCCATTCGAATCCGGGATTTGCTTCTGTGTTCGACAGTATAGGGACTTCCCTTTTCGCAAAAAGCTTTTATGAGAATAATTTTATTATAAGCATGCTGTTTCCAACCAGTGTTGTATAAGGAAGCAGGCGTGGAGCCATAATAGTCGGCAATAGGCGACAATAGGAAGGTTCATGTATTTTGCGCCGGTACTGTTCGAAAAGTAATGCTTCTAACCTTTTTTTATTAATTCATGGACATTATACTAAAAAACATAGTAAAATGGTTCTATTATCAAAGGCTTTTGCGATAATCGCAAAATGCACTATCAGCTAAGTCTGCCGGGGAGCAAGAAACCCGGCTGTTTTCTTAATACCCATTTGGGAAGAAAGGTAGGCAAGTGCAATGAAAAGTGACACTGTAAAAAAAGGTATTGAAAGAGCTCCTCACAGAGCACTTTTTAAGGCTATGGGATATACAGATGAGGAGATAAAAAGGCCACTTATCGGAGTGGTTAATTCGAAGAACGAGATAGTACCGGGACATGTACACCTTGATAATATTGCAGATTCAGTCAAGGCGGGGATAAGAATGGCAGGAGGTACACCGGTGGAATTCGGAGCCATTGGTATTTGCGATGGCATAGCAATGGGCCATGAGGGTATGAAATACTCGCTGGCTTCCAGAGAGCTAATTGCTGATTCCTGCGAGGCTATGGGGCGTGCCCACAGCTTTGACGGCATGGTTTTTATCCCCAACTGCGACAAGATAGTTCCCGGAATGCTAATGGCTGCCGCCAGAGTGAACGTGCCTTCGATAGTAATCAGCGGAGGGCCTATGCTTTCGCTGAAACGTAAGGGAAAGCAGTTGGACCTAAACAGCGTTTTTGAGGCTGTTGGAGCTTATAAAGCGGGAATGATGACTCAGGAGGATGTCGCGGAATATGAGGATCATGCATGTCCCGGTTGTGGATCGTGTTCGGGCATGTTCACGGCAAATTCCATGAATTGTCTCACAGAGGTACTGGGAATGGGGCTTCCCGGCAATGGTACTATTCCTGCGGTGTATGCAGAAAGAATAAGACTGGCCAAGCAGGCCGGAATGAAAGTCATGGAACTGGTGGATAAGGACATAAGGCCTTCGGACATACTTACGCAAGAGGCCTTTGAAAATGCATTAACTGTGGATATGGCGCTGGGTTGTTCGACTAATTCGGTTTTACATCTACCTGCGATTGCTCACGAATTAGGGATTGCCATTGACCTGGATATTATTAATCAGATTAGCGGCAGAGTACCAAACCTTTGTAAGCTTGCTCCGGCAGGTGACCATCATGTGCAGAATCTTTATGCTGCAGGCGGGGTCCAGGCTGTAATGAAGGAACTTTCAACAAAGGGCTTTTTGTATCTCGAGCTTATGACCGTCACAGGTAAAACTGTGGCAGAAAATATTCGCAAGGCTGAGGTTGCGGACAGAAATGTTATTAGAAGCATCGAGAACCCCTACAGCTCTACTGGTGGCATAGCAGTCCTCAGAGGCAACATTGCTCCTGATGGAGCGGTTGTTAAGCGCTCTGCTGTTGCTGAGGAGATGCTTGTGCACAGAGGGCCTGCCAGAGTGTTCGATTCTGAAGAGACTGCAATAGAAGCAATTTATGATGGGGACATTGAAAAGGGTGACGTAATCATAATCCGCTATGAAGGTCCAAAGGGCGGCCCGGGGATGAGGGAAATGCTGGGTCCGACGTCGGCAATAGCCGGTATGGGACTGGACAGGGATGTTGCGCTGATAACGGATGGTAGGTTTTCAGGTGCATCCAGGGGAGCAAGTATAGGACATGTTTCGCCTGAGGCCATGGAGGGCGGCATGATTGCGGCAGTGCAGGAGGGCGACATTATAGATATAAATATTCCCAAGGGCACTCTGAATGCAGATGTGGCTGAGGAGGAGCTTAAAAGCAGAATGGCCTCGTGGAAGGCTCCCCGGGCCAGGAACACAACGGGTTATCTGGGTAGGTATACAAGGCTGGTAACGTCAGCTAGTACAGGAGCGGTGCTGAAGTAGAAATAGCGGCGCCCTTTTGCCGATTTTTGGCGGACAAAACCGACTATATGAATGGGGGTTTAAAATGAAATTGACAGGAGCACAGATACTGATAGAGTGCTTAAAGGAACAAGGGATTGACACCGTCTTCGGATTTCCCGGAGGTGCTGTTCTCAATATATATGATGCCTTATATAAGGCTCAAAATGAAATCAGGCATATTCTTACATCCCATGAACAGGGCGCATCCCATGCGGCAGATGGATATTCTCGTGCTACTGGGAAAACAGGAGTATGCATAGCCACCTCTGGCCCCGGTGCAACCAACCTGGTTACAGGTATCGCAACAGCTTATATGGACTCCGTACCAATGGTGGCTATTACAGGGCAGGTGCCTACTGCTCTTTTAGGGAAGGACTCTTTTCAAGAGGTTGACATCACAGGAATAACGATGCCTGTGACTAAACATAATTATATTGTAAAGGACATAGAGAAATTAGCGGATATTGTCCGCGATGCGTTCAGGATAGCCGCAAGCGGGCGTCCCGGGCCGGTGTTGATCGACATTTGCAAGGATGTGACTGCAGCGGTTGCTGAATATGAGCCTAATAAGGCGGAGCCAATTGAATATATTCCCATTGGCGTAACAGATGCTGAGCTGGACGAGGCGGCAGAAGTAATTAATTGTGCGAAGCGGCCGATAATCATGGCTGGCGGTGGAGTCTCAATAGCGGGGGCAGATGCGCAAATGCTTGCCTTGGCGCAGAAAGCAAAGATACCCGTTATGACCACACTGATGGGGCTGGGGTCATTCCCCGGAACTCATGAGCTCTATACGGGCCTTGTGGGTATGCATGGCTCCAAAACATCAAATTTGGCGGCTTCTGAAGCAGATTTGTTCTTCGCTATTGGTGCAAGATTCAGTGACAGGGTGGTTAGCAACGTTAAGAAATTCGCTCCGAATGCGAAAATTATGCACATTGACATAGATCCTGCCGAGATTGGTAAGAATGTCAAGGTGCATTACCCCTTGATTGGAAATATGAAGGAAATACTGAGCGAGCTTACAGATAGAATCGAGGATTGTGGAAAGACTGCCTGGAATGCTAAAATAGATAAATGGAAGGCGCAATATCCTTTGAAATATGATAATGGCGGCTCTCTGAAACCTCACTATATTATCGAAAGGCTTTATGAACTGACGGGTGGAGATGCGCTGATTACCACCGAGGTAGGGCAAAACCAGATTTGGGCGGCACAGTTTTACAAGTATACAAAGCCAAGGCAGTTTTTATCCTCCGGTGGTTTGGGCACAATGGGCTATGGCCTTGGCGCCTGCATAGGAGCGCAGATTGGCAGGCCGGAGAAGAAAGTGATTAATGTAGCAGGAGACGGGAGCTTCAGGATGAATTGTACTGAGCTTGCGACTGCGGTGGAGTATAAGCTGCCCATTATCGTTGCCATACTGAACAACCATGTGTTGGGAATGGTCAGACAATGGCAGACACTGTTCTACGATAAAAGATATTCCAGTACGACGATTGACAGAGCTACCGATTTTGTGGCGCTGGCCGAAGCCTTTGGAGCGATTGGAATCTCTGTAAAATCCACCGATCAGGTGGATGAGGCACTAAAAAAGGCCTTGGCATCAACTGACAGACCCGTGTTGATTAATTTCGAAATTGACAGGGATGATATGGTTTTTCCTATCGTTCCGCCCGGTGCCCCCATCGAAGAACTTATTGATGAATAGGTGTGGTGGGGAGGCATGGTTGCAGAATTCAGAGGGATAGGCAAATACCGGTAGCAGATTCCGTCGCAAAACAGGCTGTTAGAATCGTGGTTCGCTGAAATGCGGTGCCTACCCATTTTATCTGCGATGCCGTCAATAGGTGTTTAAAAAGCTTCGCTATGTACTCGTTGAAAAAAGTAAAAATGTACAAGACATGCTTGACACGCTTATATAATTATTATATTATTATGATATAAGCTGTATGATGTATTACATCATACAGGGCGAGGTATAAAATGGCGATTACAGCGATTGAGAAGAAAAGTGTAAGTGATGAAGTCTTTGGACAGATGAAGAATAATATTGTGTCGGGTGAATGGGCTCCCGGGACGAGGATACCCGGTGAGCTTGAGCTTGCGGAGCTTTTTCAGGTGAGCAGAGTTTCCGTCAGAGACGCAATACACCGCCTTGTGGGAATGGGTGTTTTAGCAATAAGAAGGGGCGAGGGGACCTTTGTTTCCGAAATTCTACCCAGTGACTACTTTGATACGTTACTTCCCATATTAATGATTGAGAGACCAAATGTAATCGAGATGCTTGAATTCAGAAACATAATCGAGGTCGAAAGTGCCAGGCTGGTAGCTATAAGAGCTGACGAGAAAGATATTGAACGGATGGCAGGTATTATAGAGAAAATGGAGAACAGCCGGGGTGATAAGGAGTTATTTTCAGCTAATGATTTAAATTTCCATTATTCTATGGCAATTGCTACTCATAATAGCGTTATTATTAAAGTGAATGCTATACTATCCGACATGTTGAAGAAATCCATGGAAGAAATTGTTGGCTTAACAGGTTATGAGGGCGGCATATATTATCATAAAAAAATTCTTGATGCGGTTAGAAATAAGGATAGCGAATTATCTGCCTCTCTTATGAAGGAACACATCGATACTACCATGGTAAAAATGAAAAAAGGTAGTAAAGGACAAAAGCCAATTAAGTAATAATTTTGACCACTATTCATTGAAAGGGTTGATTTTATGAACAGTTCCATCGAAGAGCTAAGGGAAAGGGCAAGGGAACTCCGATTAAACATCGTAAAAATGGTAGGCCCGGATAAGACAGGTCATTTTGGAGGCTCATGCTCTATTGCCGATGTTGTCGCCGTGCTTTACTTTGACAAAATGAAGCACGATCCAAAGAACCCTCATTGGGAGAACAGGGACAGGCTTGTTTTCAGTAAAGGTCATGCGGCTATAGTGCAGTATGCGGCACTGGGGATGTGCGGCTATTTTCCGGAAGAGGAGTTGACCGGTTTGAAGAGACTTGGTTCAATGCTTCAGGGGCATCCGGATATGAGAAAGACTAAGGGTATTGAGGCAAATACCGGTTCCTTGGGACAAGGTTTGTCGATTTCATGTGGTATTGCGGCAGGAGCCCGGCTGGATAAAAAAGCCTACAGAGTATATTGCATAATAGGCGATGGCGAAATAAACGAAGGCCAAATCTGGGAAGCAGCCATGTCAGCATCTAATTTTAAGCTCGATAACCTGACTGTAATTTTGGATCGTAACAGGTTGCAAGCTACAGGAGCGATAGTTGATCGCTTCGACACAAATCCTCTGAAAGAAAAGTGGGAAGCATTCAACTGGAGTGTTATTGAAATTGACGGACATGATATCGAACAAATAGCAGATGCACTGGATGAGGCAGAAAAGGTCAAAGGAAAACCTACCATTATCATAGCAAATACGATAAAGGGAAAGGGAATAAAAATCGCAGAAAACAATGCTTCGTTTCATAATGGTTCTATGACGCAGGAACAATATCAGCAGGCTTGCAAGTGCTTAATGTAAAGGAGCTGTGGATATGGCAATGGATAATACAGGGAACAATAATAAACTAAAGGTGAAGCTCAGCAATCAGAGAAAGGTATACGGAGAAACCCTGATTGAACTGGGTAAGGAAAACAAGGATATAGTTGTACTGGAGGCCGATTTGGGTAAGTCGACCATGACACATGCGTTCCAGCAGGTTTTTCCCGAGCGATATTTTGAAATGGGTATAGCCGAAGCAAATATGATTTCATTTGCAGCAGGGCTTTCACTGACAGGGAAAATACCGTTTGCAAACAGTTTTGCGGTTTTTGCGTCAGGACGTGCCTATGATCAGATACGTCAAAGTATTGCCACAGCAAAGCTGAATGTAAAGATTGTAGGATCCAGCGCTGGTTTGTCCGACTTTGGTGATGGAGCAACCCATCAGTCTGTGGAGGACATCACAATCATGAGAGCTATCCCGAATATGACGGTAATTGCACCATGCGATGCTATTGAAACTAAAAAGGTTATAAGGGCGATTGCGGAATATGACGGACCGGTATATGTAAGGACTATAAGAAGCGATATACCTGAAGTTTTCCCGGAAGATCAGGAGTTTAAAATCGGAAAGCCCAATGTAATAAAGGAAGGTAAGGATATTACGATATTCGCGATCGGCATCATGGTCTCAATGGCCCTGAAAGCAGCTGAGACTCTTGAAAAGGAAGGCGTTTCAGTAAGGGTAGTCAATGCAAGCACGCTCAAGCCAATAGATGAAAAGGCAATAATTGATTTGACTGTCGGCATGAAGGGTGTGGTGACGGCTGAAGAGCATAGTTGTATCGGTGGACTGGCAAGCACCATCACATACATTTTACGCGGGGGAGCAGTTCCCATAGAGGCCGTAGCAATACAGGACGAATTTGGGCAGTCGGCATATAGCCATGATGAATTACTGGTGCATTATGGTCTCACAGATAATGAGATTGTCAAAAAAGTCAGGAAAATATTAAACAGATAGGTGTGAACCATTATGGAAATGATGAAAGCGGTAGTCAAATATGAAAACGTTGCCGGTGCAACGGAAATCCGCCAGGTGCCTGTCCCGGAAATCGGACCTGATGATGTACTGGTAAGAACCGCTTATATAGGAGTTTGCGGTACAGATCCGCAAATGCATAAGAATCAGACATCTATAAAATTGCAGGTGCCCTTGATATTTGGGCATGAGTTTGCAGGCACAATAGAGAAAACAGGAAGTAATGTGAAGAATTATAAGCCGGGTGACAGGGTGACGGCTGAAACACACTTTGACTATTGTGGGGAATGTGAATTATGTCGCACCAATAATTACCATATCTGCAAAGAGCGCAGAGGCTATGGGTTCCAGGCCGACGGCGCATTTGCGAAGTTTGTTAAGGTGCCTTCAAGGATACTTCATAGAGTGCCCGATAGTGTATCGCTTAAAGAGGCGTCGTTAATCGAGCCGCTGTGTGTTGCATATAAGGCTGTTGTATCCAATAGTAATGTAAAACCCGGAGACACTGTGGTCGTTATAGGTCCCGGACCGATTGGGATGTTGTGCATCAAGATGGCTCAGCTTTGCGGTGCCAGTGAAATAATTGCAGTAGGCATTGACGGGGATGAGAATCGTTTGCATATGGCGCTTGAATATGGCGCTACCATGGCTTATAATTCAAATAAGGATGATGTATCTGTAGCCGTAAAATCGCTGGGCGATGGCTATGGTCCTGATCTTGTTATTGACACCGCAGGTACAGCAGCTACGTTGGCGTTATCGATGGACATTGTGCGCCCGGCCGGTCAGATAACGAAAATAGGTTGGGGACCTGCTCCGGTAGGGATTTCACTGGATCCCATCATTGCAAAATCGATTACACTCAAGGGTCACTTCAGTCATACATGGGATGTCTGGGAAAAATGCCTGGTGCTGCTTTCAAAAGGGCAGGTCGATCTAAAGCCTCTTATTACGCATGAAATGCCCATTGATCAGTGGGAAAAGAGCTTTAAGCTTGTTGAAACAAAAGAGGCGATGAAGGTAGTGCTAACACCGATAGATTAATTTTTTAGTTGATTAATAGGAGCTTTAATATAATAAAATAAGAATTGGTGGGAATTGTATGTTGAGAAAAATAGGTTTTATAGGTTTGGGAATTATGGGGAAACCCATGGCTAAAAATCTGCTAAAGGCAGGATACCCGTTGATCGTATATGATATTGTAAAAGAGGCGGTAGATGAATTGGTGGCAGCAGGAGCAGAGCAGGGATGCTCGCCGAAGGATATAGCACAAAATACTGATCTCATCATTACAATGCTGCCGAATTCACCCCAGGTGAAGGATGTTGTACTGGGCAAAAACGGAATAATTGAGGGTGTCGAGTCTGGTACTATTGTTATTGATATGAGCTCGATAGCTCCTCTGGCTTCACAGGAAATTGCCGGGAAGCTGAAGGAAGCAGGAGCAGTAATGCTGGACGCACCGGTCAGCGGGGGCGAACCGAAAGCTATCGATGGCACACTTTCTATTATGGTTGGAGGTCCCGAGGATACTTTTAAAGAAGTAGAGGATATTCTGAAGATTATGGGCAGTTCCGTCGTTTTGATGGGGGAAGTTGGAAGCGGTAACGTTACCAAGCTTGCCAACCAAATTATTGTTGCATTGAATATCGCTGCGATGTCGGAGGCTATGGTGCTGGCAACAAAGGCAGGCGTTAATCCGGAAAAGGTCTATCAGGCCATTAGAGGGGGCCTTGCCGGGAGTACTGTTCTGGATGCAAAGGCACCTATGGTGCTTGATAGAAACTTTAAACCGGGCTTCCGCATAGAGCTGCATATAAAGGATCTCATGAATGCAATGGATACCGCACATGGCGTTGATGTGCCCGTACCGTTGACAAGCCAAGTACTGGAGATAATGCAGGCGCTGAAGGTGGACGGTAAGGCAGGAAATGACCATGGTGGGATAATCCGGTTCTATGAGAAGCTGGCCGGAATAGAAGTAAAAGAATAAAGAGCGTTTTCAAATCAGAAATCGCCGATAATTCTTGACATTGAGAATATTATGTGATAAATTGTTTATTGCTCCGTCGTGGAGGCCTTTTTTTTGTTATCAATTAATAGAGCTGAGAAATAGGGGAAACTAATAGGCTGAGCACCCTAAAAAGCATGGGCTGGAGGTGTCGTAAATGAGAGTTAAGATTATAATGGCATGTGCGGATTGCAAGCAAAGAAATTATCATACCAAGAAGAACAGGAAAAATGATCCTGACAGGATTGAAATGAAAAAGTACTGTAGGTTCTGCAATAAACATACGGTACACAAGGAAACAAAATAAAGTAGCGGAGGTGCACAAGGATGGCTGAGAATGCACGAACATCCAAACTGGCCGGTTATAAAAATAAAATTGTCAAGTTTTTTAAAGATATCAGGACTGAATTAAAGAAGGTTATCTGGCCTTCAAGAAAGCAGCTGATTAACAGCACGATATCAGTGTTACTTATTTGTTTGCTTCTGGGCGCAGTGGTTTGGGTATCTGACGTTGCTTTTGGACAGTTAGTTGCATGGACTCTGAGGAAATAATGAAGGAGGACATAAAACCTAATGGTTGAAAATAATATGCTTGAAATAGCAAAATGGTATGTGGTACATACTTATTCGGGCTATGAAAACAAGGTTAAGGCTAACTTGGAGAAGATTGTTGAAAATAGAAGTATGCAGGAGCACATTCTGGATATTGTTGTTCCGATGGAAGAACAGATTGAAATCAAAGATGGTAAGAAAAAAGCCACCTTACGGAAGGTATTTCCCGGATATGTTCTGGTCAAAATGGTCATGACAGATGAATCCTGGTATGTTGTCAGAAATACCAGAGGTGTAACCGGGTTTGTCGGTCCGGGATCAAAGCCTGTACCGCTGACAGACGAAGAAGTCAGAACAATGGGTGTTGAAGAGTTTGCACCTATGCTTGATTATGAAGTGAATGACAATGTAAGAGTTATTAGCGGCCCTCTTGAAAACTTTATTGGTATTGTTGAGGATATCAATATGGAGAAGAAGAAGGTAAGGGTTGCGGTTTCCATGTTTGGCAGAGAAACACCCGTTGAACTGGAGCTTACACAGATACAGAAGCTATGATTTGATAGGCAGAAGGCCGAAAGGCCCCTTTCTATAAAGTGCAGTAAAGCAAGAATTTTGGTATTACGGTTTTAAAAAGAATTGGGAGGTGGATGAAAGCCATGGCAAAGAAAATTACTGGTTATATAAAGCTTCAGATTCCTGCGGGGAAGGCAACTCCGGCTCCACCGGTTGGACCAGCTTTAGGACAGCATGCTATAAACATCATGGGATTTTGCAAGGAGTTTAATGAGAGGACTGCTAAAGATGCGGGATTAATCATTCCTGTCGTTATCACCGTTTACGGTGACAGATCTTTTTCCTTTATAACAAAGACTCCTCCGGCAGCAGTACTTCTGAAGAAGGCGTGCAAAATTGAAAGCGGTTCAGGTAGACCGAACAGTGAGAAGGTTGCAAAGATCAAGATGGAAGAGGTAAGAAAAATTGCCGAGATGAAAATGACTGACCTAAATGCGGCAAATATTGATTCTGCAGCCAGAATAATCGCCGGCACAGCCAGAAGTATGGGTATTACGGTAGAGGAGTAAACGAAGATTGAGCAAGGAGTGGGAGGGAACCTGATTCCCGAAAAATTTACCACACAAGCGAATTTCGCATTGTGAAATCGCCACGAAGGAGAGGATAGTAATGAAGAGAGGAAAGAAATATCTCGAGAGCGCAAAGCTCATTGACAAGACTACATTATATGATCCGGCACAGGCTCTGGAGCTTGCTAAACAGACTGCAAAAGCAAAGTTTGATGAGACTGTTGAAGCACACATCAGACTCGGCGTCGATTCGAGACATGCAGAGCAGCAGGTCAGAGGCGCGGTTGTTCTTCCCCATGGTACCGGCAAAACAGTAAGAGTTCTTGTGTTTGCAAAGGGAGACATGGCAAAGGAAGCAGAGCAGAACGGAGCAGATTTTGTTGGAGCGGAAGATCTCGTTGCAAAGATTCAAAATGAGAACTGGTTTGATTTTGATGTGGTTGTAGCTACTCCGGATATGATGGGTGTAGTAGGCAGACTCGGTAAGGTACTTGGACCAAAAGGGCTTATGCCGAACCCGAAGGCCGGTACAGTCACCGCCGATGTTGCAAAGGCTATCGCAGATATAAAAGCCGGTAAGATAGAGTATAGGCTGGATAAGGCAAACATTATACATTGCCCCATAGGGAAGGCATCCTTTGATTTAGAAAAGCTTGGTGACAACTTCCGCACACTTATGAGTGCCATTGTGAAGGCTAAGCCTGTTGCAGCGAAGGGGCAATACCTTAAAAGCGTAGTTGTTACAACAACAATGGGACCCGGTATAAAAGTAAATCCGGCAAAGGTAATGGATTAGTTTTCAATTACCCTTTACAAGCTGTGAATAATACTGTAATATAGATTTTGGCTGTTTTGCACAGTCACAATTGAATATATCATATACCGCAGACAGCAGGTGCCTAAGGCATAACAGGCGAAAGCCGGCCCGCCGAGGTTGAATCGATTTATATAGAATCGTAACCCTTGTTGTCTGTAGCATGCAGAAGCAAGGGTTTTTTATGATATACAAAACGAGGGAGGTGGAAAATTTGCCCAAGGAAAGCACTATAAAACAAAAACAAGAAGTTATTAATGTTATCAGCAGTAAGATGAAAGCTGCAAAGGCTATTGCTTTTGCTGATTACAGAGGCTTGACTGTTGAACAGGACACTCAACTGCGAAGTGAGCTTAGGAAAGCCGGTGTTGAATACAAAGTTGTTAAGAACACACTGACAAGATTTGCAGCAAGGGAGAGTGGACTTGAAGAACTTGACACATATTTTAACGGCCCCACAGCCATGGCATCAAGTGAGACTGATCCTGTTGCGCCGGCAAAAATATTGTGTGAGTTTGCCAAGAAAAATAATAAGCTGGAGCTCAAGGTAGGGGTAGTAGAAGGTAAGATTATTGATGTAAACGGCATGAAGGCTTTAGCCGAGCTGCCGTCAAGGGAAGTGCTTCTTGCCAGAGTGCTTGGTGGTCTTAATGCACCGATATCCGGGCTGGTCAATGTTCTCAATGGGAACATCAGAGGTTTGGTAGTCGCACTCAATGCGATAGCAGAACAGAAAGCAAATGCAGCGAAAGCTTAGCATATTGGTATTGTTAATTGAAATTTAACTAAAAAATTAGGAGGTATTTTAAAATGGCTAGTGATAAAGTTTTGAAGCTGATTGATGAAGTAAAGGAATTGACGGTATTGGAGCTTGCGGATCTTGTTAAGGCTCTCGAAGAGGAGTTTGGCGTATCAGCAGCAGCCCCCGTGGCAGTGGCGGCAGCACCTGCAGCAGGCGCAGCAGCACCGGTAGAAGAAGAAAAGACTGAATTTGATGTAGTCCTCAAAGAGGTAGGAGCAGAGAAGATCAAGGTTATTAAGGTAGTAAGAGAAATCACCTCTCTTGGACTGAAAGAAGCCAAGGATCTTGTTGACGGAGCTCCTAAGACCGTTAAAGAGAACATCAGCAAGGATGAGGCAACTGCTATCGAAACAAAATTCAAGGAAGTTGGCGCTACAGTAGAGATCAAATAGTTAAACCACAGATATAAAAGCAAAGGCAGAGGACCGTGTCGGTCATCTGCCTTTGCTTTTGCGCAAAATGCAAAAAAAATACCTAAAAATCTTCAAAAATTACGGAAAAAACAGCACAAAAATTACGTTGACAAGTTGACAACGGTATGTTAGAATTATAAACTGCGTTATAATTGAAATGTAACACTTTTTCCATCTAAAAAGGATTGATTTGCTTTACAAAACGATTATAGCACAGGAGAATAAATTAGACAAGAATTGTTAATAATTAATTATTGGTTGTTTAGGCAATTTTATGGTAAGATTGCTAGCATGGATTAGCCCCAAAAGCTTTTAATAATACTACTAAAAGCTTTAATATACACCGGTGTTTCGGACGTGTTTTATACTGATACAGCCGGTGATCCGGTTGGATTGCATGAAAGCAAGCCTTTCAAGTAAGGTTTTTAAGATGCAGGCATCGTAAAAGACCTGGAAAGTGATGTTCGATTTACAACAAATCATAATTTATGAGGTGATTTTTAATGGTACATCCCGTACAACTGGGCCGAAATACAAGGATGAGTTTTTCCAGAATCAATGAGGTTCTGGAGATGCCCAATCTGATTGAGGTACAGAAGAACTCTTACAGATGGTTTCTGGAAGAGGGGCTTCGAGAGGTATTTAGGGACGTGTCGCCGATTCAGGATTATACCGGCAACCTGATACTGGAGTTTCCGGACTATAAGCTCGAGGATGATAACCCAAAGTACAGTGTTGAGGAATGCAAGGAAAGAGATACTACATACTCGGCACCTCTTAAGGTTAAAGTTCGTCTGATTAATAAGGAAACCGGCGAGGTGAAGGAACAAGAAATCTTTATGGGTGATTTTCCTTTGATGACTGAGAATGGAACCTTTGTCATTAATGGTGCCGAAAGAGTTGTTGTCAGTCAACTTGTTAGATCGCCCGGTATTTATTTCTCAAAGAAGCTGGACAAAACCGGAAAGAATCTCTATTCCGCTACGGTAATCCCAAACCGCGGCGCATGGCTGGAATATGAGACCGATTCGAATGATGTGATGTATGTCAGAATTGACAGAACCAGAAAGTTACCTATTACTGTTGTGCTTCGTGCGCTTGGTTACGGAACTGATCTGGCTATTACAGAATTGCTCGGTGAGAGCGATAGAATCCTGGCCACGATTCAAAAAGACAGTGCCAAGACTACTGACGAGGGTTTGATTGAGATATACAAAAGGCTCAGGCCGGGTGAACCGCCGACGGTTGAAAGCGCGACCACTCTTTTGAACAACTTATTCTTTGACCCGAAGAGATATGATCTTGCAAAGTTCGGGAGATTTAAGTTTAATAAAAAGCTATCTCTTGCGTCAAGAATCATGGGACACAAGGCGGTAGAAAAAATTATTAACCCCGAAACGGGAGAGATAATTATTGATGAAGATGTGGTAATTGACAGAGAAAAATCCAAGGAGATACAAAATGCGGGAATCAATTCCGTCTATCTTGATATTGAAGGACAAAGGGTCAGAGTTATCGGTAACGGCACAGTTGATCTTGGCGCTTTCGTTGATTTTGATACATCGGATACGGGGATTACCGAGAAGGTCTGCTTACGCACTCTGAAGGAGCTCATGGATGAGAACGAAGCGGAAGAGGACTTGAAGAAGGCTATAATAGACAATGTCGATAAATTGGTACCGAAGCATATTACAGCTGAGGATATTATTGCATCTATTAACTATCTGGTCCATGTAAATTACGAAGTAGGTTCGGATGATGATATAGATCATCTTGGAAACAGAAGACTGCGCTGTGTTGGCGAGCTTCTGCAAAACCAATTTAGAATAGGTCTGTCAAGAATGGAAAGAGTGGTTAGAGAAAGAATGACCATTCAGGATATTGATATTGTTACACCTCAGGCTCTGATTAATATCAGACCAGTGGCAGCTTCTATTAAGGAGTTTTTTGGGAGCAGCCAGCTGTCTCAGTTTATGGATCAGACAAATCCGCTGGCGGAGCTGACCCACAAGAGAAGACTGAGCGCACTGGGGCCGGGAGGCCTTAGCAGGGAAAGGGCGGGCTTTGAGGTGCGTGACGTCCATTATTCCCATTATGGCCGCATGTGCCCAATAGAGACGCCTGAAGGACCCAATATTGGATTGATTGGCTCCTTGAGCACTTATGCACGAATTAATGAATATGGATTTATTGAGGCTCCCTATAGGAGAGTTGACAGAAAGAAGGGAGCGGTTTCGGATACGATTGACTATCTTACAGCGGATGAGGAGGATTTGTTTATTATAGCTCAGGCCAACGAGCTGCTGGATGAAGAAAGCAGATTTAAGGACAGGAAGATACTGTGCAGATATAAGGACGATATCCTTGAGGTGGAAAGTGACCGTGTGGATTACATGGATGTATCGCCTAAGCAGCTTGTTTCTGTTGCAACGGCCATGATTCCCTTCCTTGAGAATGACGACGCAAACCGTGCTTTGATGGGTTCAAATATGCAACGTCAGGCGGTGCCTTTGATTAAACCGCATGCTCCGCTTATAGGGACAGGTATAGAATACAAGGCGGCAAGGGATTCCGGAACAGTAGTACTGGCACGCAATCCGGGTACGGTTGAAAAGGTTTATGCAGATGAGATAGTAGTGCGTGTAAAGGGTGGTAAAAAGGATTCCTATAAGCTTTTAAAATATACCAGATCTAACCAGGGCACATGTATAAATCAAAGACCTTTGGTTAAGAAGGGTGATGTCCTGGAAGTAGGCGATGTGATTGCCGATGGGCCATCTACGGATAAGGGTGAGATTGCGCTTGGGAAGAATGTACTCTTAGGGTTTATGACCTGGGAGGGCTACAATTACGAGGATGCTATCCTAATCAGTGAGAAGCTGGTGAAGGATGATGTGTTTACCTCTATTCATATTGAGGAATATGAGGCGGAGGCCAGAGATACGAAGCTGGGCCCTGAGGAAATTACCCGTGACATACCTAATGTCAGCGAAGATTCTCTTAAGGATCTTGACGATAGGGGAATTATCAGAATAGGTGCTGAGGTAAGAGCTGGAGATGTCCTTGTGGGTAAGGTTACGCCAAAGGGTGAAACAGAGTTGACAGCTGAAGAAAGGCTATTGAGAGCCATATTCGGTGAAAAGGCCAGAGAAGTGAGGGATACCTCGCTAAGGGTTCCCCATGGAGAATCCGGTATTATTGTTGATGTTAAGGTGTTTACCAGAGAGAACGGTGATGAGCTGCCGCCGGGGGTTAATCAGCTTGTCAGGTGCTATATAGCGCAGAAGAGAAAGGTATCCGTAGGAGATAAGATGGCCGGCAGACATGGTAACAAAGGTGTTATTTCCAGGGTGCTACCGGAAGAGGATATGCCTTTCCTTCCTGATGGCACGCCCCTTGAGATTGTACTAAATCCTCTGGGTGTTCCTTCTCGTATGAATATCGGTCAGGTACTGGAGGTTCATCTTGGCTATGCGGCAAAAGCATTGGGATGGCAAATTGCCACACCTGTATTTGACGGCGCCATAGAGCAGGATATCATTGATACGCTTCAGAAGGCCGGGCTGGCTGAAGACGGGAAATCTGTACTTTATGATGGCAGAACGGGAGAGGCCTTTGAAGACCGGGTAACTGTCGGATATATGTATATACTTAAGCTTGCTCATCTTGTCGACGACAAGATCCATGCCCGTTCAACAGGCCCTTATTCACTTGTGACACAGCAGCCTCTTGGCGGTAAGGCGCAGTTTGGCGGTCAGAGATTTGGAGAGATGGAAGTGTGGGCTCTTGAAGCATACGGAGCTTCATATACACTACAGGAGATTCTCACGGTCAAGTCAGATGATGTGGTTGGTAGAGTTAAGACCTACGAATCCATCGTCAAGGGAGAGAATATTCCGGAGCCGGGAATCCCTGAATCGTTCAAGGTATTGATAAAGGAGCTTCAGAGTCTGGCTCTTGATGTTAAGGTCTTTTCTGAAGAACGTGAAGAAATCGCCATTAAGGAATCCGCAGATGACGATATGGAAGAGCTTAACGTAAATATCGAGGGACGTGAGGATGAGGTAATCGGCAATGGTTTCGAAGAAATCACGGAAGAATTGATAGACGACGGGGATATTGATGACTTTGATATCGGTGAGATCATAGCTTCTGATGGAAATATTGATGACACGCTTGGGGATGATTTGTTCTCCGAGGATGAGAATTTTGGCGAAAACCTGGACGATGAAGATTTTTAGGAGGGAGATGTGGCCATGTTTGAAATGAATAATTTTGATGCTATAAAAATCGGTTTGGCTTCCCCGGAAAAAATCAGAGAATGGTCAAGGGGAGAGGTCAAGAAGCCCGAAACAATCAACTATAGGACCTTGAAACCTGAACGAGACGGCCTTTTCTGCGAGAGGATATTCGGACCTCAAAAAGACTGGGAGTGCCATTGCGGTAAATATAAAAGAATTAGATATAAGGGAATCGTCTGCGACAGATGCGGCGTTGAAGTAACCCGCTCCAAGGTAAGAAGAGAGCGTATGGGACACATTGAATTAGCTGCCCCTGTATCCCACATATGGTACTTTAAAGGTATTCCCAGCAGGATGGGTCTTATACTTGACATGTCTCCGAGGGCGCTGGAGAAGATACTGTATTTTGCATCCTATGTCATAATTGATCCGGGACAGACGCCTCTTTCAAAAAAGCAGATCATGACTGAGAAAGAATACAGGGACAGTGTAGATAAGTTTGGATATAGCTTTAAGGCTGGTATGGGCGCGGAAGCAGTCAAGGAGCTGCTGATGGAAATTGACCTGGAAAAGCAGTCGAAAGAATTAAGGGAAGGACTGGAGGATGCTACAGGACAGAAGCGAGTCCGGATTATTAAGAGGCTTGAAGTAGTTGAAGCCTTCAGGCTTTCCGGTAATGTGCCTGAGTGGATGATTCTGGATGTAGTGCCGGTTATTCCACCTGAGCTGCGCCCTATGGTGCAGTTGGACGGCGGCAGATTTGCCACCTCCGATCTTAATGATCTGTACAGGCGTGTGATTAACAGAAACAATCGTCTTAAAAGACTGTTGGATTTGGGTGCGCCAGATATTATCGTAAGAAATGAGAAGAGAATGCTGCAGGAAGCTGTAGATGCGCTTATAGATAACGGTAGAAGGGGAAGACCTGTTACGGGCCCCGGAAACAGGCCTCTGAAGTCACTGTCAGACATGCTGAAGGGAAAGCAGGGTCGTTTCCGCCAGAATTTGCTGGGTAAACGTGTTGACTATTCGGGACGTTCTGTAATTGTTGTGGGACCGGAGTTGAAGATATTCCAGTGTGGTCTTCCTAAGGAAATGGCACTGGAGCTGTTCAAGCCCTTTG
>CAYOKA010000004.1:0-38550 GCA_964404395.1 uncultured Oscillospiraceae bacterium
ATTCCGGCAGTGTGGAAATGGCCAAGCAGGTTATGGACATGGGATTTTTAATATCTATAGCCGGGCCTGTTACATATAAAAATGCCAACAAGCTGCTGGAGGTTGTCAAATATGTTCCTGATGACATGCTTCTGATTGAAACCGACAGCCCATATCTCCCGCCTGAGCCGCACAGAGGACAAAGAAATGAGTCCGCCTATATTAAGCTGATAGCAGAAAAGATTGCAAAAATAAGGGGTAAATCCATTGAATATATAGCTGATATAACAAGTTCCAATGGAAAGAGACTTTTTGGCATACAATAACATTATGAGGCTGGTGGGATTTTATGAAAAAGTTTATTCTTGTGATGATTTTTGTACTTTTAACCGCCTTGTTTATTGCATTTAATTATTTGCTTTGGGATAGAGAAAACAAGGTGATGGAACTTAAAAATCTAGAAACTGCAAATGCTGGCTACACTACCACTATTAACGCATACAAAAGGGAGATCAGCAGTATGGAGGTGGAAATAGATCACCTTGAGGATCAAATTGTCCAGCTCGAAAGTGAGAAGGACAAAATTAGTGAGGAGAAAACCACCATCCAGGGCGAATGGAGCGAAGTAAAGGATTCCTTGCAGGAGAGGATTGATTTCATCAATACGATTAAGCAACATTTAGATATGAGCGTGTTGTCCGAGCCGTTGGTCAAGTGGGTTGAGGCATTGAACCAGGGTGATTTTAAGGAAGCATATCTTCTGGAATACGAAGGTGTTGATGTAGACGATAGAGTTGTAAAGCTGGAAGAATATGTGGAGCAAATGACAGGATTCATCAGCAATATTGAAATAACCCAGGTAAAGGTAGATAAGATCAGAGGGTTTGGTTATGGGGATATATATTTGAATGTAGCATTGGATGTCAAGCTGACTGAGGAGCACGATCAGAAATCCTTCCGTTTCACGGAGGGTGAAAATGAGATTTTTGTAAAAGTTGATTATTCCCAGCAAATGAAGGGCTTCGTGATTTCTGCAATTGGCAGTATGTGAGGATTACATAATTGCTTTTCACATAATCTGACCTACTTCATATAATGGTAGTAAAGCGTACTTAAGAAGGATGAGTCATTATATGAAAGAGGTTGTCAAAATGAAAGAAAAGACGAATATAGAGCCGAAGGGGACTATGCCACTGGTTGGTCCGATGCAGAATATGCAGGCTAAGCCCAAGCAAATGCCTGAAAAGACAGCTCCTAAGCTTTCGCCTGTACAGGCAGATACCAATACATTACCCGTCCAAAGCACTGCAAATAAAGATTTGGCTGAAGTTATGCCCTACATGATGAACCCAATGCCGGTAATGAGCCAGATGCCAATGATGTGCTGCCCTTACCTGATGAACATGCAGTGTCCGATGCTATATAACCAGAATGTAATGGGCACGGGCATGATGAATAGTGGCAGCTTGGGTGGTATGCCTGTAAATGTACATGGAAATCCGAACCCGGTAATGGGGGCTTCGAACCCTGTGCTGGGGGCTGCAAACCCGGTGTTAGGGGCTTCAAATAATAGTATGAATGCCTATCCCGGTATGGGCATGATGCCTGTTGTTAACAACCCGTATTTTCCGATTAATTAACATACTCTCAAATTCATCTGCATGGACTGCCTAAAAGGCAGTCCTCTTTGTGTTGTATGGCGAGCATTCTCGGCTAGTTACCATAGATTACCTCCATTATGTATAAACAGAAAAAACATGTATATAATCTTATTTGGAGGAACATTATGGAAAATAATTTGACAAACACAAAAGTATGGAATAAAATAGCTCATCAGTCCCTTATTAATATTTTAACAGGAGGTTTTAGATTGTTACCACTTGCTAAAAATATTAAAAGGTTATTTTCATGCAAGAAGCGACTGCTCATTGTAATAATGGCAGTAGTAGTAGCGGCGGCAGGTGCGGGATGTGGCGTATTTGCCTGGCTGGAGAAGGAGGTTGTCATAAATGACAACGGAAGTTTGCTAAATTGTAAGACAATGAAAAGCACCTTTAAAGAAACATTGGAGCAGAATGATATTGTTGTAAATACATATGATTACGTTAGTACTCCATTGGAAGGCAGTTTACACAGGACAAAATTGAACGAAATATACATTAAGAGGGCTGTACCCGTGAAAATTGAGGCAGACGGTCAGCAGACAGAAATCATGACTTACGCGGATACAGTAGAGGAGATGCTGGAAGACAGTCCGGTTAAGCCTTGGGGAATTGACAGGCTTGAGGGAGCACAGTTAGCAGATAGCATAAGCGCTAATATGAGCCTCAGAATCGTTAGGGTCAGCGAGAATATAGTAAACGAAACGGAAAGTATTCCTCGTGAGGTACAAAAGAAGGCAAACAAAAAGCTGGATGAAGGCTATGAGAGAGTTCTGAGTCCGGGGCAGGACGGTAGGGTTGAAAGGCAGTATAAGGTTGTTGAGGAGGATGGTGTGGAGGTGTCAAGGCAGATGCTAAGTGAAACAGTGCTGCAGGCCCCAATCACCAGGATTATGGAGTTTGGAACGGCCTTAAGCCTCAAAACATCCAGAGGTGACACTGTGAGATACAGTAAGGTAATGGATATGAAGGCCACAGCCTATACGGCCTCACTCAAGGACACGGGCAAGGCGCCGGGACATCCGTTGTTCGGAATAACGGCCACAGGAATTAAGGTTAAAAAGGGTGTAATAGCGGTTGACCCTCGTGTGATTCCGCTTTATACCAGAGTTTATGTTGAGATACTCGGCGACATACCGGATTATGGTTATGCAATAGCCGCCGATGTAGGGGGCGCGATTAAAGGAAACAAAATAGACCTGTACTATGACAGTCAGGAATATGTGGACTGGTTCGGCGTCCAAAAGGTCAAGGTTTACATTCTAAGTGATAACTAGGGTGTGTAGTGCCTTGATAAAGCAGCTCGGCTTTCCCGCGGTGTCTTAGGCACTATATGCAAGTGTGGATGGGACAGTTGAGTCAGTAACTATATATAGTAAGGGACTATAACTATGGCCGGGGCAATCTGTCCCGGCACATTTTTTAAATGGCCGTATGCGAGGCATATTCGGCTGGAATAGGGTGGGGCTCGACGCCCTGAGATTGTAAAGGGGAAGCATAGAGGGGATGCGAAAATGAGTATAAACATAGTAAACACAATAAAAAAGTATAACTTGCGTCCGGCAAAAGCTCTTGGTCAAAATTTTCTTGTGAATCAGGGAATTTTGAAGGACATTGTGAAGGCTGCAGAACTTACGAAGGAAGACACCGTGCTGGAAATTGGTCCAGGACTGGGGAATCTGACTGCGGAGCTGGCTGAAAGGGCAGGCTGCGTTGTTGCTGTTGAGATAGATAAGCGTCTAGTTCCAATCCTGAAGGAGAACCTGAAGGATTATGAGAACATTCAAATAATTAACGCTGACATTCTTCAAATGGACCCTGCAAAGGAACTGACGAATTTATGGGACTCTCACCAGGGGGACGGTTCTCCCGGAAACCTGAAGATTGTAGCCAACCTGCCATATTATATTACGACACCGGTAATTATGAAGCTCCTGGAAAGTCGGATTAAAGCAAAAACAATGGTATTTATGGTGCAGAAGGAAGTAGCCGACCGCATGAAGGCAGCACCCGGAGGAAAGGACTATGGAGCATTATCTGTAGCCGTACAGTACTATTCAAAGCCTTCTGTGATTATGGAAGTTCCTCCGGATAGCTTTATACCCGCGCCAGAGGTCTATTCCTCGGTTATCAGGCTTGAGCTTTATGACGAGCCGCCTGTGGATATAAGCGACGAGAAGCTATTTTTTAAGCTTGTGAAGGCGGCTTTTGGACAAAGGCGGAAGACGCTGGTCAATGCAATTAATAATGCCGGTTATTTTGGTATCGGTAAGGAAGAAATCAAGGGAATACTTGAAAAGGCAGGCATCGGCGAAAAGCAAAGGGGCGAAACCTTGTCTCTTGAGCAATTTGCGCTGCTGTCAAATTTAATTTTTGAAACACAACCAAAATAAACAACGCTGATAGCCTGAAACAGTGGACACAGGAGGACGTTTTTCTTGTGTCACCGCCCACCTGTGTCATTCTAAATTGTTTGACATTATCAAAAGGCAGTTGTATAATAATTTCATCCTAATCGAAAGGTGGTGAGAGGTTTGAATATATCTGCTATTTATAGCAACGGAAACGTGTATATGAATTGCGAATGTGTTAGCGGCGTCGCATTTAATTATGCCAAGTCCTGGCTGAACTCTGCCCTTTTACCCCATATTTGCGCATGTTTTGCTCATTTACGGGATAATTGCGCCCATTTTTACCGTATTGAATGCCTCTTGCCACACACTAGTCTCGCCTGATTACACAGGCTTAATCATGTGTTGATGACCCGGGTGTTCAAACGGATACCTGGGTATTTTTATGACAAAATTTCAAACATTAAGGAGTAAGAAACATCATGATTAAGTATGCAAAGACGGCTCATATGGCCTGTCTTGAAAAAACAAACGGCGGAGTGATCTACCTCATGCCGGATATATTTATAAAAATATGCACGCTGATTCCCCTTGTTTTCCTCTGGAGGGTTGTTATGTCGTCCGGAGTAGATGTGGGAATGAGTATGCAGCAAATGCTTTCATACACCTACATCAGCGCCCTTCTTTCGGATATGATGGTCGTCAAAACTGCAGCGTCCGGATGGCTCAGCGAGGGAGTTCTAATGAAGCTATACGGTCGCCCGCTGTCAGTTCTGGGGCAGCTTGTCGCACAGACCGTTGGAGGCTGGGTGCCCATGCTGGCTTTGTTTTCGCTGCCAATGGCTATCATATCTCCTTTTATTGGAGTGAGCCTAAAGTCGGCATCGCCATGGTTCCTAACCAGCCTCTTGCTTTGTATATCACTGGGCTTTGCTATTGATGTGCTTTTTGACTGCTTATCAATAAAGATGAAAAACATGAGCTGGCTAATAAGTCGCATAAGAGCGGCGATTGTTGCTCTGCTATCCGGGACGGTTATACCAATCCGACTATTACCGCTGGGATTAAGCGAAATGATGAAATATCAGCCTTTTGCCAGTCTTGGCGGTGCGCCGCTATCAATATTTGTCGGCGCCGCAGAACCTGCAGGCGTATTAGGGATGCAAATCATATGGAATCTTATCCTATGGCCTGTTGCCTTGCTTATATTCAAAAAATCACAGGAGGGGATGGTCAGCTATGGGGGTTAAATTGATTTCAAAGCTTAAAAGGATCTTAGGCTTATTTGCAATATCGGCAAAGATGGATTTGGTCTGGCTGCTGCGGGATACAAAATTCGCCATAGCAGCTATAGCGGCTGATACAATATCCAATCTTTCCGTCGTATCGAGCGTTTATCTGATTGCTCTGCGCTTTGGCGGCATAGGAGGAATAAGCGTGGATGAGGTTCTGTTTATGATGGCCTACTCCACCATAATAACTGGCTTATTCATTCTGTTCGGATCAGGCAATAATATTCACATCAGCCGCATCATTGGGCGCGGGCAGCTGGAACACTTATTCATGCAGCCGCTCTCACTTAAAACACAGCTGCTCACATGTGGGTTTATGCCTTTTACGGGAAGCGGTAATTTTATCATAGGATGCGTTTTAATGATTATATCGGTAAATCGGTTGCATCTAGAGGCATCGCTTTGGTGGATAGCCTCACTAATTATTTACATACTTACGACTATGGTAATCATTGTCGCGCGTGCATACCTGGTATCAAGCGCCGCATTTTATGCGCCGGTAGCTGCCGAAGAGATTTCCTCTACAGCAATTGACGGAACCTGGCAGTTGAGCACCTTCCCCTTATCAGGAATGCCCAGCTTCATTCAGCTGTCGCTGCTTACGATTTTACCGGAAGGTCTTATGGCCTGGTTTCCTTCCCTTTGCTTGCTTGGGAAGTCTCCCTTGAATCTTAGCGAATATTACCCGCTTGCCTATGCCTTGATTTTATCATTGCTGGCAAGCTACATTTTTAGGAAAGGACTGAACTATTATGTTAGAAAAGGCTCAAACAGGTATGTACCATACGGATTTCGCCGTTAGCCTAAACAATGTGACAAAAATCTTCACGCAATGGCAGCGTGACAACACGGGCAGGGGACTTATAAGAAATCTCATAAAGCCCGAAAAACAAACTATTACAGCTCTTGATGACGTCAGCTTTAATGTCCGAAAGGGCGAATTCGTAGCCTATGCCGGGCCAAATGGCGCAGGAAAAAGCACGACTATGAAGCTGGTTGGCGAGATGCTGCTGCCAAATAGCGGCGATATATCGGTTCTATCTCTGTCGCCACAGAAGCAGCGTAAAAAATTAATGCAAAGTCTGGGGATTTTGTTTGGCAATCGCACGGAGCTATGGTGGGATCATCCTATAATTCAGAGCTTCGAGTGGAAGAAGGTTGTATGGGGAATATCTGACGAGATGTACAAGGAGAATCTTGCAATGGTCACTGAGCTTCTGGACATAGGGAATTTGCTTAAAACATTCGCCCGTGAGCTTAGCCTTGGCCAGCGTATGAGAGCCGATCTTGCTATGATGCTGCTGCACAGCCCGCAGATCATCATACTGGACGAACCAACGCTTGGACTTGATGTTGTGGCAAAAAGGCAGATGATCGACTTTCTTAAGAGGATTAACAGGGAAAATGGTGTGACCATCATCGTAACAAGCCACGATATGGACGACCTTGAGGAAATGGCAGAGCGAATATTGATGATTTCGGCCGGAAAACTGGCTTTTGACGGAAGCTTTAATGATCTGCGCTCCATCACGGGCAATCTGACAAGAGTGGTTGTAACGATGGAGAAGGCCTTTGTGCCTAAGGTAGAGGGTGGCAGTCTTCTCTCGTCAAGTAACGGTGTATTTGAGTATGATGTTGACCTGCACAAAATTCCTGTTAGGGAGCTGTTGGGTCAGCTGTCTACAGCTGCGGGTGTTCAGGATGTTGAAATAAAAAAGGCTCCGATCGAGCAGGTGATTGCGCAGCTGTATAAGGACTGGAATTCCGGCAAGAATTAAGGCTAAATAAAGGCGATGCGGATACAGATGTCCGCAGCCGGTTCGTTTCAAACAGGCTGCCAGCAATCTGTATCCCCATGCCTGTTCTGCATAAAAGGCTGTAAATAAAGCAGCAGGCTATGAGCTTAGACTCATAGCCTGCTGCTTGTATTAACAACGCCACAGCCTCAACTCACATAAATGTGAGTAAAGGTCTGATTTGTCTTATTCCTTCAATCTCTTTTCTAGAGCGTCAAGCTGCGCGAATAATTCCTTAGGCATCTTTTCGCCATAGTTTGCATAGTGCTCTCTTATGGATTCTACTTCACGAAGCCATTCTTCATTATTGACTTTGAGCAGCTCAGCCATATCGGCTTCGCTTACGTCCAGGCCTTCCGTATCAATGGCATCCTCTGTAGGCATATATCCAATCGGTGTCTTGACTGCTTTGCCTTCGCCGGAAACTCTCTCAACGATCCATTTAAGAACACGGCTGTTCTCTCCGAAGCCTGGCCATAGCCATTTTCCGTTTTCATCCTTGCGGAACCAGTTTACATAGTAAATCCTCGGTAATTTGTCCGGAGAGGACTTTGTCCCTATATCAAGCCAATGCTGTAGATAATCAGCTACATGATAGCCTATGAAGGGAAGCATAGCAAAGGGGTCGCGACGAACCTTACCAATGTTCTTGTCAATTGTAGCTGCGGTAATTTCAGAGCCCATGATTGAGCCCATAAATACGCCGTGGTTCCAGTCGTAGCTCTCGTGTACCAGCGGAATCGTGGTCGGACGACGTCCGCCAACCAAAAACGCTGAAATCGGCACACCCTTGGGATCTTCCCACTCGGGAGCAATTACCGGGCACTGGCTTGCCGGTGCCGTAAAGCGAGCATTAGGATGAGCAGCCAGCTCCTTCGAATCGGGAGTCCAGTCGTTACCCTTCCAGTCAATCAAATGATCAGGCGCCGGTGTTCCGATACCTTCCCACCAAACATCCCCATCATCGGTTAATGCAACGTTTGTAAATATGGTATTCTTTTCGCAGCTAAGCATAGCATTCTTATTGGATTCCATGGATGTGCCGGGAGCAACGCCAAAGAAACCTGCTTCAGGGTTAATCGCGTAGAGATGTCCATCGTCTCCGAATTTCATCCATGCAATATCGTCTCCGACAGTTTCAACCTTCCAGCCGGGAATTGTCGGTATAAGCATTGCCAGATTTGTCTTTCCGCAGGCACTTGGGAAAGCGCCCGTGATAAACTTGGTGTTGCCCTTAGGATCTGTGAGACGTAAAATGAGCATGTGTTCTGCCATCCAGCCCTCATCGCGGGCTTGGACAGATGCGATACGCAGGGCAAAGCATTTTTTCCCAAGCAGGGCGTTTCCGCCGTATCCTGAACCATAGGACCAAATCATTCTTTCCTCGGGGAAATGGCTGATATATTTCTTTTCCATTGGAGCGCAGGGCCAGGGCACATCCTTTTCACCCGGAGCCAGCGGAGCGCCTACTGAGTGTAAACATGGTACGAATTCACCATCACCCAGTACGTCCAGAACAGCTTTGCCCATGCGGGTCATGATGCGCATGTTAGCCACAACATAGGGGCTGTCTGTCAGCTCGACTCCAATCTTTGATATGGGAGAACCGATTGGTCCCATGGAAAATGGGATTACATACATGGTTCTGCCCTTCATGCAGCCATTATATAATTCTTTCATGGTAGCCTTCAGCTCATCGGGGTCAATCCAGTTGTTTGTCGGACCTGCATCCTCTTTCCTTTTGGAAGCGATAAAGGTTCTATTCTCAACACGTGCCACGTCAGATGGATCACTTCTGAAAAGGTAGCACCCGGGACGCTTCTTTGGGTCTAAACGTATGGCTGCGCCACTGTCGACCGCTTCCTGCAACAGTCGTTCATTTTCTTCCTGGGAGCCGTCGCACCAGTAAATATTGTCTGGCTTGCACATGTCTGCCATTTCTTTAACCCATGCTAGTAATTTTTTGTTAGCTGTCATTAATATTCTCCTTTCGATATTTCGCTAATTATTGTCAAACCATCTTCATATTTCCCGCCCTTTTGAATCTGTCGTCTACCTTGCTTAGTTGAGGCAGGTTTATGTGATTATGCTTTGTACTCGAAATGTTAACTCATATAGCACGTTAATTTTTTCACTATTGCATAGTATTTTATCACATTGCTATGAAACATTCAATATAGAATTATTCAAAAATCCGGTTTTGATTCCTTGCTTTTTACAAGGAATGGATGTGAGTAAAATGGGAATTGTTGAAGCTTTCACTTGAAAGAATGATGGTTCGGTAGGTATATGCCCGCATAGGTTAGGCATGATGGATAAACATCCTGGTTAGCATTTTGCAACTTTTTAACTGGAGGCTTTCATTTTTCACTAAATACTCGATAAAAATTCTTCACTCCACTGCGTTTTACTCAGAATGACAATTGATAATTAATTCTATTTGTCCAACATATAATGTAGAGAACAGAGAACGGAGAACAGAGAAATGTAGTTTCGGGAGGTTCTTATGAATTCAGTAGGTTCAAAATCAAAGTTTAAGAGAAGCTATCTAATATTTGCAAATGAGGATGCCGGATTTGAGGCTGGGCAAAAGCCATCGGGGCATGTGAAGGTGGAGATTCGCGAAGGTCGAGGCAAGCTTCATGCTGTCGCTCAGAATTTGAGACCGGGAAATGGCAGGTTTGATTATGTATTATATATACTGCGCTGTGGAAAGAACTCAGCGGAGCCGGTGCGGGCTGGTTGCATGAAGAACAAACTAAATAAGTGGGAGCTGGAATGGGTGTTTGACCCCATCAAGTTAGGGATGTCAGGATATCCTGACGATGATGGTGATGTAATTGCCATTCTTGCTGAATTTGCAGACCAACAGGAGGACGGTGTCATATGTCCACTAGCGGCTTATAGGAATAAACCTGTGGAGTGGAGGAGCAGTTTCAGACAACCCGAGCTTTCGGATGAAACGCTATCTGTCGAATATTTAGATGAACCTAAAGATGGAGAAAAAACGGGGGAAGATGCTGCGGTTGCTGCTGAAATTCGAAAAAAGCGTATAGATGAGAATGAAACCGAGAACAAAAGTGGTGAGACACAAGAATGTGCAGACGCCATCGATACGACATGTATTTATCTTAACGGAAACATGTGCGGAGCCCTAATTCAAGCAGAAGGAGGAGCTGCAAATCCTTGCATAACCTGTCAAATTCGTAATGGGGTGCAGCCGTCAAATGCAAGACTCCCGGTAGATATGACACAGCTAAAAGCCATGCTTGGCAGCAACTTTGAGCAAAGTGACCCGTTCCAGAGTAAAAGAAGCGATTATATTTGGTGGAAGATAACCAACCCGGTGAATCTAAATAATATTCTATACATAAATGGTATACGCTCGCCATTATTGTTTAACCCGGCTGTTATGATAGCGCATTACAAGTACAGTCATTTCATTATCGGGACATTCAAGCATATGGATGGACAGGAATATGTGGTATGCGGTGTCCCCGCCATGCATATGGTAGATCGCAAGCCTTTCGGAGAACTGGGAACATGGGTGCAGACAGAGGGGAGCAGGATTCGCTACGGTGCTTTTGGCTACTGGCTTGTTTACATAAACCCAAGTGATGGGAAAATGCTGAATCTCAACCGGAGCGCTGAATCTCAACCGGAACGCTGAATCTCAGCAGGAAGTAAAGCATAGTTGCATGTCGAAATTTGAAACCAGTTACTCTTTGCTGCCACATCGCAAAAGCCTTTGCCTAAAATTATATGCTTTTATGGCGAAATATAGTATAATAGGTAAAGGTTCAGTAGCATGTCCTTCCAAAGGGGTTACATGTAATGATGGACAGGGGAACCACTATAATTCGACATAGGTATACAGACATGATTGTCGTTACCTGCCGAAAGGATGCTGATTGCATTGAGCGCCAAAAACAAGGTTGAACTCAGAATAGCCGGTAAGGACTATACGATTGTCGGAACAGAACCGGAAGAGTATATACAACGCGTCGGACACTACATTGACAAAAAGATGACCGAAATAATGAGGGTTAGAAGTGATTTGAGCACGTCTTTAGTGGCTGTTCTTACAGCTATCAATGTAGGAGATGATTTATTTAAGATACGTGAAAGCGAACAAAACTTGAAAAAGGAATTAAAAAATGCAATAGATGAGCTTGAAAGGCTAATAGAGGATAAACGGCGGTTGATGCAGGAAAACTCTTCATTAGGCGGCTTGAATACAAGTCTTAAGCTGGAGCTTGCCAAGAGGGAAGCGGAGCTTGGGGAGGTTCGAAATTCTCTTAGCAAGGCCGAGAGAATTAAAGAGAGTGAAAGAGAGTAGGAAAGCGGTAAGAAGTAAGGACCACGAGAAAGGAGCACAAGGAAGGGTCACGAGAAAGGAAAGAAGGCAAACACAGTCGCTTCGTAGAGGAAAGCCCTTTGCGGAGCGGTTTTTTGTAACGGCCCTTGTGAAGCATATAAAAGGGTAGTGAAAAGTGCAAACTATTTGCGAAGACTATCTATGTAGATAAAGCAGAAATGGAGAAATGATGAAAAGGCGTATTGAACTGCTGGCCCCTGCGGGAAACAGGGAGGCCTTGCATGCGGCGGTGGAAAACGGTGCTGATGCTGTATATGTAGGTGGAAAGCTTTTCAGTGCGAGAGCGCAAGCTGATAACTTTGATATAGAGGCACTGGCGGAAGAGCTCAGGTATGCTCATGCCAGAGATGTCAATATCTATCTCACGATGAATACGCTGGTATCTGATGGAGAGATGGAACAGGCGCTGGCATTTGCAGCAGAAGCCCGCAATGCAGGCCTCGATGGCATCATAGTGCAGGATATAGGGCTTGCGACTGCGCTGCATCGTGTTATGCCGGATATTCCTTTACATGCAAGCACCCAAATGACCGTATATGATCAAGCCGGAATACATGCTCTTGAAGCAATGGGCTTTAGCAGAGTGATACCTGCAAGAGAGCTGACACTGGAGGAGATATCGGATATTGCGCATAATAGCTCACTTGAGATTGAAGTGTTTGTTCATGGCGCCTTGTGTGTGTCTTATTCGGGACAGTGCCTGATGAGCAGCATGGTTGGAGGCAGAAGCGGCAATCGTGGGAAATGTGCGCAGCCCTGCAGACTGCCCTACCAATTGTTGGGGACATGCATCGATCAAAAAACCCGAAAGGCAACAGAAGCTCGTTATTTGCTAAGCCCGAAGGATATGTGTACTTTGGACTTTATTGGTGAGATCGCAGCTTCGGGTGTCCATTCACTAAAAATTGAGGGGAGAATGAAAAGCCCTGAATATGTTGCCACTGTCGTGCGGATATATAGAAAATATCTTGATAGGGCAATGGGACGAATGAATTTTGATGAATTCAAAAGTGGAGAATCCACTATTATCGAAATAGACGAAAAAGACCGGCACGAGCTTTTGCAGGTTTACAACCGCGGTGGTTTCTCCGATGGCTATATGAAGGGGAAGACCGGTGTAGATATGATGAGCTTTAAGAAGCCGAATAACAGCGGGGTTTATCTTGGAAAGGTAGCTGCATATGATAGACGCGGGCAAATGATTAAAATTAAGCTGTTGGACAGGCTTTCTATCGGAGATGGAATTGAGATCTGGTCAGGTAGCTCCTACAGTCCCGGCGGAATTGTCACTTCAATTAAGAAAGGCGATTTGAATTTGAAAACTACGGCTCTCGGAGAACTGGTGGAGATTGGCCATTTCAAGGGTAGCATTGAACCCGGCATGGGGGTATATAAAACCATGGATATCGAGCTTAATAAATCGGCTCGCGAATCCTTCTCGGGGAAAGACGTCAAACGCATATCAATAAGGGGCCGGGCGGCTCTTAAAAGCGGATATCCGCTGAAGCTAATAGTGGATGACGGTAGCGGGCATATAGCCTGCGCAGTTGGGACGATGGTGCCTGAAATTGCCGTCAACAGGCCTATGACAGAAGAACGTCTGAGAGAACAGCTTGGCAGGACCGGATCTACGCCTTTTGATTTCGGTAATTTGCATATTGACATGGATGGCGGCTTGTCTCTTCCCATCAGAGAGATAAATGATGTAAGAAGACAGGCTCTGGCAAGCCTGCTCAAGTTAAGGGAGGCTAAATATGCCGGGAAACGCTTTGATGAGAATGTGAATGGGCGTATAAAAGAGCTGCTAAAGAATCCGGAGCCGACAACGAAGCGAATGGAGTCGCCACTACAACAGGCCGCGATTTCTATTTACTTCTATAAATGGGATCCCGGCATTGATTATGTGAATCTGGGAATGGAACGGGTCTACCTTCCATTTACAGCAGCTGAAAAGCCCGGCTTCATGAACACGGCGAAGGCTCTAAGAGAGGCAGGAACTGAGGTGTTCTGCTGGATCCCCGCTATTACAAGGGGCAACTATGAGGGGCTGATAAACCGATATTTTCAAAAACTGAACGCGTTGGAAGATTCGGCCTTTGACGGTATACTGTTGGGGAATATTGGTGCTGCAGAAAGGTTCAGAGATAAGGGATTGCACCTCTCAGGTGATATTTCAATGAATATTTTCAATGCTATGTCTGTTAGGAGAATGTCCGAAATCGGACTGGAAAGCGTTGCTCTTTCTGTTGAGTTGACCCTGCACCAGATTGTGGAGCTTTCGAATAGCCTTAGGGTAAGAGATGCCCGCCCGCCTGCGCTCGAAACGGCGGTGTTTGGCAGATTACCGCTGATGATTAGTGAATACTGCCCCTTGGGCTGTACAGAGGGAGGCTACAGTAGCACTTCCAAATGCAGCGGTTCTTGCAGTAAAGGGGATGTGGCGCTGCAGGACAGGCTGGGGTTTGAATTTCCCCTATTGTGTGACAGGCTGGATTGCAGAAGCACCATCCTGAATTCCAATGTGCTGTTTATACCGGATGATGTAGGCAGCCTAAGAGAGGCGGGTATCGATATTTTTAGGATGTATGTCTGGGACGAGGATCCTCAGACCGTTAAGGAGCTGGTCGATCTCTTTAAATCAGCTGCATCCGGCAAAGCCGATACAAGGGCATCCCACGGAAGACTGATTGAAAGAATTAAGGCAAAGGGCTTTACGAAAGGACACTATCATAGAGGAGTTTAAAACAACCATAGAAAGGATTGAGGGGTGTGGAAAAAATAAAGATTAAGTACTTAAGTGATTCAATAGAAAGAATAAGGTACATTGACGGTAAAAGTGATTGGATTGATTTAAGAGCTGCTGAGGATGTTAAACTGAAAAAGGGTGAATTCAAGCTGATATCTTTAGGGGTAGCAATGGAGTTGCCCAAGGGATATGAGGCACTTCTTGTGCCCAGAAGCAGTACCTTTAAGAATTTTGGTATTATACAAACTAATCATTGTGGCGTCATAGATGAAAGCTACTGCTCAAATGAAGATGTTTGGAAGTTCTCGGCCTTAGCTGTTCGCGATACGCAAATAAAAGCTAACGATAGGATCTGCCAATTCCGCATTATAGAACATCAACCTACAATACTATTTGAAGAGGTTGACGATTTGGGCAATGATTGTCGCGGTGGCTTTGGCAGCACCGGTATTGGCTAATCTAAAACCATTTGCGATATAGGTTATAGCTCTTGTCGGCATATCTTCTGGTATCTGTAGGGATTGAAACGATTCTTTCCAGCATCTCCTTGTCGGAAATCTTTTTAAAAGCTTTCTGCATAAGCTCCTGGAAGCTTCCACCGTCAGCGGGAAAGGTTACATGAACCGGATATATGTAGCCATCCTGGCTTGTATTCATTCTTTTGAATTCAGCTTCCATGCCTGCTTTAATTTTTTCGGACACCAGACGAGCTCCCGGCTCATCAGTGCATGGGAGCACAATAATCACATCGCGGCCAGGGTTCAAAACCATTGTATCAGTAGCTCGTAGTAGCTCTGCTGCTTTCTTTGCCGCCATGGAAAAGATAATGGCCTTGTCACCACTCGAAACCGACTGAGCGTTTTCACTGGATGACTCTTGCTTCGCACTTATCTGAAGCGTTGTAATCAGTATCAAAGAGAACGGAGCCCCCGTGCGCTTGGAATACTTAAGCTCCCGCTCCACGTAATTATCAAAGGACATGTTTATGTCATTGATATTTTCAGTATTGTAATGAAAGCTCTTCTCGGTATTTAAGAATACTTTTATCGAGTCATCAAGCCTTTTCATGTTATATGGCTTGACGATGTAGTCGTTTACAGAGTATTTCAGTGCTTCTGTTTTAAGCTCCTGCTTGTCGGAGTGGGATATAACAATGATTGGAACGTTGCCGTTGCTGGAAGTCCTTATTTTTTTTAGTACAAAAAAACCATCAGTATCCGAAGGGAAAGACAAGTTCAGGACAACCAGCTTCAGTTCATCGATATTGATATTCATAAGTATGAATTGATTTATATCGCCTACCTCAATAACTCTCAAATGTCTAATTTTTTCTATGATATGGCGAATTTTCTGCCTCTCATAGGCAGAGTAATCCATTATCAAAACAACGCCGTCCATGCTTCTTCTCCTTTTGCATATATGAGTACATTTATTATGAGTTATAATTATATCGGCATTATTATGTTATAAGAATAGTTAATAATTATGCTTTGCGGTATCCTCCCGGTTGTAAAATGTTGCTCTAATGCCTATAATAGCATTACAAAACTTTGAACAATTTAGCAAGGTTTAAGTTACTATTCACGGAAGCGAAAGGACTAGTATATGAAGAAAAATGCGCTTGTTGCACAATCAGGAGGCTCGTCGCCTGTCATAAATGCATCATTGCAGGGAGTGGTCGAGGCCTGCTTCGATTACCCCAATCATATAGGAAAGGTTTATGCCGGCTGGCATGGAATCGAAGGTGTATTGCTGGAGGAGCTGATTGATATGGGGAAACAGCCCAGGGAGGAGCTTAAGCTTCTGTGCAAGACTCCCGCTGCCGGAGCGGTTGGAACCTGTAGGTATAAGCTGAAAGAAGCACAAACAGAGGACTTTAACAGGATTATTGATGTGATGAGGGAGCATAATATTGGATACTTCTTCTACATCGGAGGTAATGATTCAATGGACACCGCCGACAAGGTGTCGAAGCTAGCGCGCGAAAGAGGACTGGAGCTGGTTGTGGCGGGTGTCCCCAAGACGATTGACAATGATTTGGGAGATGAAAAGTTTACGATAATAGACCATACACCGGGCTATGGTAGTGCCGCAAGGTACTGGGCTCATACAATACAGAATGTCAATGAGGAGAACAGAGGGATGTGCGGCTCGGAGGCGGTAACCGTATTGCAGGCTATGGGCAGAAAATCCGGCTATATCACGGCTGCGTCCAGATTGGCAGACCCACAAAGGGAAATGCCGCTGCAGCTCTACATGGCGGAGTCGGGACACAATCTTGAGACTCTTGCCGAGAATGTAAACAATGAGCTTTTGCGCTCAGGTCGTTGCATGGTAGTTGTGAATGAGGGCTTTGACGTGGGCGGTTTTGGCGAGGCAAAGGATGCCTTTGGACATGTTGAATATGGAGCTAGCAAGACGACTGCATCCCAGGTGATTGTAAATTATCTGAACGAGAACGGGATAAAGGCCAGAGGACAGGTTACAGGGCAGCTTCCCGGTGTACTGCAGCGTTCGACGTCGATTCATGCGTCACCGGTAGATCTGGGTGAAGCATACGGGGTAGGTCGCAAAGCGGTTCAAATTGCGCTGGAGGACGGAGCGGGATGGATGGCTACTATACTTAGAGCACCGGGAAATGAGTATAGGGTGGTATATGATAAGGTGAGGCTTGATGTGGTTGCAAACTCTGAGAGATTTTTGCCCAGGGAATGGCTTGCAAATGGGGGAATTGACGTGACTGATGACTTTGTTGCATACGCAACCCCGCTGATACAGGGCGGATGGCCGGATATTGAGCTGGTAAACGGATTGCAGCGGTTTGCAAGATTGGACATTAAATTTGTTGACAAGAGGCTGCCCGCTTATACACCGCAGAATTTCAGTAACTAATGGGGGAACTATTCGTCCAATTACTACAACAATACCGGACAATAGAACAGTGAGCAAATGCTAAGATTGGGTTAAAAGTGATGGTGGTAGCAATAGAATGAGATTCTTTTATTTGATTAGAATTGTTACTGCTAATCAAGGGAGAAATTATCTTGTGAACTTTTATACAATTTGAATAAAAATACCTGTTATTGTATCATAATAGTAGTGAATAACGGAGATGCTCTTGACAAGAAGCAAGGCATTCCGAGCGAAAGGAAGGGACCTATTATGTTAGTTCGCAACTGCGCAGGAGGCATTGTCTTCTGCGGGAGCAAGGTGTTCATCCTGAGAAACGAGAAGGGTGAATGGAGTTTTCCAAAGGGCGTAGTACGAAGCGGTGAGTTGCCCAACGAGGTTGCACTCAGGAAAGTGAAAGAGGAAGGCAACATAGCTTCGGAGATTATTTCCACAGCAGGTCATACCAATTATGAGTTCTTTTCCGTTACACGTCAGAAACCGGTCTGTAACAAGATCATCTGGTACATTATGAAGTCAAACAATCTATATTACAAAGTCAGTGAAAAAGAGAAGTTTATGGATGCGGGGTATTTTGAAATCGAGGATGCGATGAAGCTGGTTACATACAGTCAAGATAAGGCGCTATTAAATTTATCATACAGAAGGTACAAAGAAATTACCTCGGTAGCCGTTTGAAAATATTATAGAGAAAGTAAGTAGTATCGAAATTATTACTAATTTATTGTAAAATGGATGATAGCATGACAACTGCTATCATTCATTTTTTAGGGTATGATGGACATGCATGGGTGCAGCATATCCGGTTGGAGAAGAGAGGGGTTCTCAGGAGGTCTTGTTATGCGTAAGGAGTACTTAACTATATCGCATGAAGCCGTTGCGGAGCTGGAGGAGAAAAAATCCAGGTTTATCGCTACTGTGAGGTCTGTGACTTCTGAAGAGGATGCAAATGATTTCATTAATGGACTGAAGACTAAATATTGGAACGCATCTCACAATGTTTATGCGTACTATATATGCGCTGATAATGTACTGCAAAAATTCAGCGATGACGGAGAGCCGTCCGGTACTGCCGGCTTGCCTGTGTTGGAAGCAATAAAAAAGTCTGATTTGCAGGATATCGCTGTAGTCGTCACACGTTATTTTGGGGGAACAAAGCTTGGAGCGGCGGGCCTGGTGAGAGCATATGGTAAAAGTGCTATGAAGGGGATCAGGGCAGCCGGAATCGTTAAGAAACAGCTTTGCATACAGGCGCAGGTAACGATGGAGTATACGCTGCTGGGCAAGGTGCAAGCTATGGTGGCGTCTAAGGGCTATAGAGTAAAAGATACTATATATACACAGGATGTGGACATGCTTGTGTTCATTCCGGTTGATGAAATTGAGGAGTTTACTTCGTTGGTAAACGAAGCCACAAATGGACAGGCCTTAATTGGCATCGGCGAGAAGGCATATATTACGATAAAAGTGTGAAAAGAGCATCTATGCGGAAAAAGTGGGAAATATCGAAAACTCCAGTTTTGCTGCTTCGGTAATTCCGCTATTAAGATCATCTTCCATAGAATCGTTTGTGTCGGAATTTATTAGTTTTATAGGAAGATCTATGATGAATTCTGATCCCTTCCCATACTCGCTTTCAATCTTAATATTTCCTTCATGAAGATCAACAAAGGACTTGACCAAAGAAAGCCCGATCCCGCTTCCTTCATTTTCAGCACGGGGCAAATGCCCTATCTGGCAGTATCGGCTGAATATACCCTCCTGATTCTCTGTAGGGATACCTATACCCGAATCTTGCACGGAGATGCAGGCTCTATTCCCGGATATATATGCGCTGACATGCACAAACCCTCCCGGCTTCGTGAACTTAATGGCGTTGGAAAGCAAATTTAACACGATCCGCTCAATTTTCTCCACATCCACAGCTATAACAATCTTTTCGGGAGAATGATTATACTGCAGATTAAGCTGTTTTTCTTCTGCATAGGGTCTAACGGAATTAACGATTTCTTCAAGAAGCATGTCCAAATCACAATTTTTCGGCTTCAAGAGATGATATCCAGCCCCTGCTCTGGTCAGATCCAGCATATTGTAAATCAGACGCAGGAGTCTGAAGCAGTTGCATTTCACTACCTTAATATTTCTGGCTAGCTTATTGTCCGGATCTTGAAGATCATTGCATTCCAGAGTTCTCATGTAAATCTCCATCACCTGTACAGCACCAAGAATGATGCTCAGCGGGGTTTTAAGCTCATGTGCCATATTTGAAAAAAGCTCGGTTTTCCTGCTGCTTTTGTCGATAATAGAGTCGATTTGGTGTAGTAGCTTCTTTTCATTTATGCTGGACTTTCTGAAGAGATAAAAAAGAACTGTACACATTACCAGCAGCAATAAAAATAAAATAATGTTGGACACAAATAAAGCTTCCATAACCATACAAAGCCCTCCTTTATCTTTTTTAACGGATATGCTATTATATATGTGCGAGTTCTACGGATTTACTAAATATCATAACAACCATAAATGCTTCGATTAGGTTATATTATATTGCAAAGAGCGCTTAATGTAAATATATTTCCGTATTGCGGAAATAAAGATTTGTAAATGGAGGTAGGCGTATGGCAGGCCATTCAAAATGGGCAAATATAAAGATTAAAAAAGGGAAATCAGACGCTCAAAGAGGTAAGCTATTTACCAAGCTGGGCAGGGAACTTGCCATAGCGGTAAAGCAGGGCGGTCCCAACCCCGATGCCAATTCAAGACTGAGGGATGCTATTGCAAAGGCAAAGGCTGCAAATATGCCTAACGACAGTATTTCAAGGAGTATTAAGAAGGCGGCGGGCGAAGGTGATGGGGACAATTACGATGAAATCACCTATGAGGGTTATGGACCGGGCGGCGTGGCGATTATTGTGGAAGCGGCTACGGATAACCGAAATAGAACGGCAGGAGAGATCAGGCATTATTTTGATAAGTTTGGTGGCAACCTGGGGCAGACCGGCAGCGTGTCATTTATGTTTAATAAAAAGGGGATCATATTAATTGAAAATGACGGTAAAGTCACTGAAGATGATCTTATGATGGATGCGCTGGAAGTTGGCGCAGAGGATCTCTCTACGGAGGATGATTATTTTGAAATTATCACCGAGCCCGGTGAATTTTCAAAGGTAAGAGAGGCTCTTGAGAATAAGGACTACGAGTTTGCCGAAGCTTCATTATCCATGCTACCCACAACAATGACAAAGCTAACCGATGCCGGCCAGATAGAGCAGATGGAACGGTTGGTAGAAAACCTCGAGGACATGGACGATGTCCAAAACGTCTACCACAACTGGGAGCAGGAGGAGTAGGTGACTGACATTTAATATTGGGTAATCATAACATTCAATGTTAGATTATCACAAAAACCCAAATAAAACGGAGCTAGAGATCTTCGGAAAATGAATGAAGCTTGATTCTCTTTTGAATTTTTTTGAGCCGGTCTAAATCCGACAGGCTCTCGATACCATATGTTCTGCTGCACTTACGGCATACAGAACGGCTGCCGCTGTAGCCCGGATGGATACTCACTATTATATGGATTTTGATAAAAGGTCGCAGTTTCTTTTTGTAACAACAGGAGCACAGCGGAAAAAGATCAGGTAAGGAAAGTATAAATAAAAGAAACAAAGTAAGTCCGATAAAAAAAATAAAAATGTGCACAAAATCGCCCCCATTCTAAGATATTTATTTGGGGCCGAGTTTATGCAGGGATGCTGCGCATAGAAAGTACATCCTAAATGCACAAGGGGCTGCCGACAAATCGACAGCCCCTGTGCTTTACATAAACGTATTATGGGTAGTAATATCCACATAAGGTTACTTCTTTTCCATCTGATAATTGTTACCGGTATAAGCCTCAAATACCTTCTTTACAATGTTGCCGCCTATTTTGCCGGCATCTCTTGAAGCGAGGTCGCCATTATAGCCTTGCTTAAGGTTTACACCTACCTGGTTGGCAATTTCGTATTTCATGTTCTCAAATGCTGTTTTGCTTCTGCTGCTTGCCATGATAGTTTCCTCCTCGTTTTATATTCGCTGCCGGTTTTACTTAGCAGCGTAATCTTATGATTTGTAAAACATAGCTGATTTATTACGGTAAATAATGCTACGGCAGCTACTCTCTAGCATTTGCAGGGCTTTCTCTAAATAACAATGTAATGGAATATAACCCTGCAGCTCCCACTAAAGCGAAAATGATCCTGCTAAATACAGATATTGTTCCTTGAAATAAATTATCTCCGAATATCAAAGTAACAATATCATAGTCGGCAATACCGACAAGGAGCCAGTTTAAAGCCCCGATAATTACGAGTACAAGTGCAAGCCTGTCAAGTGCTGTCCTATTCATTGAAACAACTCCTTTCTATTTATTGATATTATTATTGCCGCTAATTATGGAATCATTCGCTTGGCTTTTTACAGATAAAAGCAGAGCATCCTTTGTCAAGCCTTTCTTCAAAATAAGTGCAATCTGTTTCCGCGGATAAGGTTTTGGATACGGCATTCTCCAGCAAGCACCTGCCATCATTCTGGTGCTTGCATTTTAAGGAGCAGTTGATTGTTGTCATAAATGTCCCTCCTCACTGTTATTTTGTCAAAAATACAGTAAAAAATACTACCATGAAAATGTAATAAAAATAACAAAAAGGCCGACAGCTTGACGCTGAGGGCCTTTTATTTAAATAACCGACGTCAACCGCGGCAGACGGCAGTTAGTAGTGATTTAATGTTTCTGGTGTCGATATTGAAATGAGCGAGTTTACCTTGTATATTATGTATAACATGACGTTTTTGTGTCAAATCATAACTTGTCTGACAAACCGGCAGGCCTATGATTTTCACTTAATGATGTTCTAATAAAGGCTTTTGCGATGTAACCTTAATCAAACTCAGCGGTACAATATATAGTGACATACTTTCATGCATACCCGCAATATATTGTACCGCTGAGCTCAAAACATGGTACATCGCAAAATGCCCAATAGGGCGTTCCAACGCTGTAACTTACTATCCTTTTCAACATATAATATATAAGATTGATAGGCAAAATGACTGGAAAGAACAGGGCTAAATGTAAACAACACCTCATAATTAGCATATATTCCGTGTTGCATACAACATTTTGCTAAGACATATACTAGCACTTGAAAGGACGTGAAGCTGATGCAGTGTCTTTGCATCGGAGTAAATGGCAGTGCTGTTGAGGTAATGCAGCATATAAAAAAGGAGCTCCGGCAACTGAAAAATAAAAGGATTAACTACTCCATCAACAAAATCAGTTCTGATGGATTAACTTCAATAATATGCACATTAGACGAAGGGAGGTTTTACCGTGAAAAAAACATAGAGTCGTACAAGGTACTTAAAACACACATATCCAATGCGTTAGCTGACTATATTATAAGGCAGTATGAGGAACGCCTTCTCACCAGAATTATCAATGGGAACTTTTGCTATTTCAATGGAGCAGAAAGGAAGGAAATACTTTCTCGAGCTCTCAAAATTATTAGAAACGAAGACAGAGCCTTTATAAACAGCCTCTTTCAAATTAAGAGAAGAAATATAATTGTCAAAGGCCTTATGGATTATTTCGAAAATTCGAATAACATCATACTGGATGGTTTTGTTAATTTTAGGCTAAAGGAGTATATGAAGGATCTTGAAGATGTAGCTGATAAGGCTGTTGATGATTTCCTGATGGATAGAGAATATAGAGAATTTATCAGATTATTGCGCTATTTCGTCGATATTCAGGAGCCGAAGATTGATACAGTGCATGTGCTTGTCGATTATGAAAACAGGTATATGCTATTAGATGGAATGAAGAGGGAAATAACCAATGAATGCATTCATGAGTACATGAGTGAGATATCGGTAGGGGAAATCAATTATGATGATCTGCTGGTGAGCTCGCTAATTACTTTTGCACCTAGGAAGATTTTTCTGCATGGTACAGGACGGTTTAGGAATAAAGAGCTGATGGAAACAATTAAAAATATTTTTTCAGGCCGCGTATTTATTTGTCAGGGCTGTGAAGTGTGCTCGGGAAAAATTCTAAAGAGTGAAACAAAGAAATAGTAAAGAAAACCTACAAATAAAGCTATCATATAAGAAATTTCAACAAAATAATTTGATATTTATATTGACAAGCAGTTATGGAATGGTAAAATAGACTTGTGGCACAATATAATGTATGAAACGTGTTGCACAGGTACATAATATAGTTAGTTTATGAAAATTTAAAGTTTCAATTTTTTACTAAAGATAAGATATATAATTCACAAACGACAACCTTTTAGTACACAAATGAAGAGAATCCGGGAAAAGAAAAGAGAGTCTGTGACTCTCTTTTTCCCATCTATGGACAAAAACATCCCCATTTTGATAATATATAGATAATTGCTGTAACATAATAGATAATAGGTATAGGCAAGGACGGGAGCTAATACAGATATAATATGATTGTTTGGAGGTAGACTGCTTGAGAACGATCGGTTTTGTAGGTGCAAGCGGTACAGGTAAGAGCCACAGGGCATCGTGGGTAGCCAGAGAAAGAGGAATAGATTATATAATTGATGATGGACTTCTTATAAGGGTAAACCAGGTGGTAGCGGGCACATCCGCAAAGAGAGAGAAGACCAGGGTCGCTTCTATCAAGCATGCATTATTTATTGATGATGTACACGCTGATGAGGTGATCGGTGCCATAAAGGCGAATAAACCTGATGCACTAATGGTTCTTGGAACTTCCGAAGGCATGGTGGAGCGAATTGTTCAAAGGCTTCAGTTGCCTGAAATAAGCCAGTTCATTTATATTGAGGATGTAGCCGACGAGTTTGAAATCAAGCAGGCTGTTGCCACGAGACGGGAGCAGGGAAAGCATGTTATTCCGGTCCCTACCTTTGAAATTAAGAAGGACTTTTCAGGATACTTCCTTGATCCGCTTCAAATATTCCGGCGCAAAGGCAAAGTGAATTATCAGCTGGACGGCGAAAAATCCGTTGTCAGGCCAACTTTCAGCTATCTTGGGAGCTATACCATATCTGACTACACAGTTTATCAGATCGTGGAATATGTAGTCACCAGTATTGAGGGAGTAAACAAGATATCGAGATTCCGTGCTGAAAACCACGATGAGGGTATTACTATGGAGTTGGAGCTGGTATTGGTATATGGCCATAATATACGCAAGCTTATCCATGAAATCCAGCGAAGGGTTAGTGCAGAGGTGGAAGGGCTGACTGCGCTTAATATAAAACAGGTGAATGTGACGGTGAAAAGCCTTGTTGTCGACAAATAGACGTTTGTATAGGGCTAAGATGGGTAAACTATTCTAAAAAATAAATTTTTAGGAGGTCATTATGAACAATTTTACATTTCAGAGCACAACAAATATTATATTCGGAAGAGGAAATGAAAACACTGTTGGATCAGAGGTAAGGAAATATTCGAAAAAGGTGTTATTGCATTACGGCGGGGGAAGTATTAAGAAATCTGGACTGTATGATAAGGTTGTCAAGTCCCTGAAGGAAGCGGGAGTTGACTATGTTGAGCTTGGCGGCGTCAAGCCCAACCCGAGGCTTAGCCTTGTTTATGAGGGCATTGATTTGTGCAGGAAGAATGATATTGATTTCATACTGGCAGTCGGAGGAGGCAGTGTAATTGATTCAGCAAAGGGAATTGCTGTGGGAGTATTATATGATGGTGATGTGTGGGATCTTTATGTGAAAAAGGGCACAGCCGACGAGGCTCTTCCTGTGGGTACAATACTCACCATTCCTGCGGCGGGAAGCGAAAGCAGTCCAAGTTCAGTTGTTACTAAAGAGGAGGGTCAACTGAAAAGAGATATTGGATACGAATTTATAAGGCCTCAGTTTTCAATTTTGAACCCTGAGCTATGCTCGACGCTTCCTCCATATCAGGTAGCATGTGGAGCAACCGATATCATGGCTCATGTCATGGAAAGATACTTTACCAACACTCCCAATGTTGAGTTCACCGATAGACTAAGCGAAGCAACACTAGTCACGATGATTAACAATGTGCCGCGGGTTCTGAAGAACCTCAACGATTACGACGCGTTTGCAGAAATTATGTGGGCGGGAACCATCGCACACAACGGTTTGCTCGGTACAGGCAGGGAGGAAGACTGGGCGTCGCACAACATAGAGCATGAACTGAGCGGCATATATGATATTGCCCATGGTGCGGGGCTTGCGATAGTATTCCCGGCATGGATGAAATATGTATACAAGACTAATGTGAGCCGATTTGTACAGTTTGCCGTGAGGGTGTGGAAAGTGGAGCAGGATTTTGCAAATCCTGAAAAGACAGTATTAGAAGGGATTGCTAGGATGGAAAGATTCTTCAAGAGCATCGGCCTCCCTGTTCGCCTAAGCGATGCCGGCATTGGAGATGACCGCTTCGAGGAAATGGCGGAAAAGGCTGTGGGGACAGGTACACTCGGTAGCTTTGTGAAGCTGAAGAAGGACGACATTGTGAACATTTACAAGCTGGCTAAATAAAACAGGTACCTTTCACCGGACCATAAAATATAATGATACCATGGAGCATTGCTCAAGCATTGCGCCCTGAAAGGAGAAAATCAGGATGAATGCTAATAATGGCTGTCAATACAGGAATAATATGATGCGGCGGCCGTGCCCGTATATGATGCGAGCGAATCCATACATGTCACAGCTGAATCCATATACGATGCAGCAAAGCCAATATATGCCGCAGCAAAGTCAATACATGCCGCAGCAAAGTCGATACATGCCGCAAAACTATAATGTGCGGCAGCAATATTCTTACATGCGTTTGCTTCATGCGTCACCAAATCTGCAGTCTGTCGATGTGTATGCAAACGGCAGCCCTATTGCTTATGGCTTATCCTATAGCGGATTTACAGAATATCTTCAAATGATAGCGGGTAGATACAGTGTTCAGATATTTGCAGCAGGAACTACGAGTCCGGCATTATTGAATGCGACTATAGAGCTGCCGAGCCAGTCAATTAATACGGCTGTGATAATCGGCCTGTCACCGAATATCACAATGAAGACATTTTTTGAAACTGTAATACAAATTGCACCGGGGCAGTTGTATTTGCGGTTTGCAAATCTGGTACCGGACAGCCCGGATATGGATCTGGCTTTACCTGATGGAACCAGGCTATTCGAAGACGTTACTTACGGCATGGCCACAAACTATAGGCCAATTGCATCGGGGACGCATACATTCTATCTTCAACGGAGCAACACGGATACACTGCTCTTGTATGTGCCGAATATCAGTCTGGGTGAGGGCAGATTTTATACGATTTATGCAGTAGGGCGGATTAGCGGGACAGTGCCACTTCAGGTGCTGATACCTTTAGACGGGAATTCATATATCAGTGTGTAGGGTTAAAAAGCACCCGGTGGCTGACACCCTGCAGGCATTATTTTAAATCCGAATAGCTTTTAAGCTTCTGTATGCTGCGAGGCAGCGCATCCTTTGAGTTGCCCCAGGGAGCATCGTTGTTACGGTAATCGAATTTTTTGGTGAACCAATCCAATTCCTGTTCAATTCTATCCATGTTCTCAATCTGCTGTTCCATGAGCAGGCTTAAAAACTTCTCACCTTCTGTGGCTTTTAAATATTTCTGAGATGCTTCAATCAGCATTTTGAGATGAACCAGACAAAAGCCCTTCTTTTCTGCAAAAAGCTTGCGGAAATCCGCTTCTTTTGACCAAAGGTACATGACCACATCCAAATATCTGTCCATTGTATATTCCAGACGGCTGCATATAGTACAGCTGCTTTCAATATCTGCCAACAGCTTAATCAGCTCTGCCTGAGGTGAAGCTGACCGATCCTTCGAGGCGAATTTGCCTGACAGAGAGCTAAAAAATGAGCCGGAATTTCTTTTGTTATTTGCGGCGTTAATAATATCCTTACTGATTTTTTTAATCTGGGAAAGTTTCTCCTTCATATGGGTATGTGTCTCAAGGGCTAAACCCAGGCGATTCTCCTGCCTGTTGTACAGCAGTTCAAAATGCCTGCGGCAAAAGCCTTTTTTATTAGTATCTATTCTGCTATCCGGCTCCATCAGCGCCGGACCGAGATAATAATCAGTGTATTCCTTCTCAAGCTTGCTATGAAGCAGGCACAGCGGACATTCACAGTCTTGTCCAAATGCTTCCGTTACCGGAATTGTGTAAATTTTTTCTTTCATGGGCTCCTCCTTAACAAAGCTTTTGCGATGTAACCTTAATCAAACTTAGCTGCACAATATATAGTGACATACTTTCATACATACCCGCAATATATTGTGCTGCGGAACTTAAAACATGTAACATCGCAAAATGACCCAACTGTGTTACAATATACATGTATAGTATCACCTGCATCACAGCTTATTGTAGATATAGACCTATTATAACATGAATTCATGATATAATCGCACATGTGCATTTTCGCAATTTTATGTAGATTGTTGTGAGGTGATTTGTATTTTATATAAAGATTATGAGCTGCATTATGAAGCGGGTTCCCCGGGCAGTTCCGGGGGCGGCTGCGTTACTGTGCTTGGGGTCAGGGATTTTAACCCGGTTCACACTTTTGAGTGCGGGCAATGCTTCAGATGGTATAAAGAGCCTGACGGCAGCTATACGGGAGTGGTGCGGGGCAAGGTTGCCAACGTGGAATATACGCCTGGCAGGCTGGTATTGAATAATGTGACTTTGGACGATTTCAAGCAGGTTTGGTTTGATTACTTCGATCTTGGAACTGACTACGCATTGATAAAGAAAGCAGTTTCCATAGACAGCATCATGGAAAAGGCGGTGGAATTCGGTGATGGGATTCGCTTGCTAAGGCAGGAGCCTTGGGAGGCTTTGATTTCATTTATACTTTCCTCTAATAATAGGATACCTCGGATAATGAAAATAGTAAGTGAAATATCGAAGCTTTTCGGAGAAAGACTTGAAGCCTTTGGGAAAGAATATTTCAGCTTTCCTGAAGCTCAAACTCTTGCAGGCTGCTGTCTTGAACAGATTGAGCAATGTAGAGCCGGTTACAGGTGTGGGTATATACATGAAACAGCCAGGACAGTAGCTCAAGGGAGATTTGACCCTGAGGGACTGGCCGGAATGGACACGAATGAAGCCAGAAATGCTCTCATGGGGTTCAAGGGAGTGGGCAACAAAGTAGCTGACTGCGTTTTGCTATACAGCGGAATTAAGCGAGATGTTTTCCCGACGGATGTGTGGGTCAAGCGGGTAATGGAGGGATTATACTTTAAAAGAGAGGCTGGCTTCAAGCAAATCCAACAGTTTGCAGTAGAGCACTTCGGCCAATATTCAGGAGCAGCACAGCAATACTTGTTTTATTTTGCAAGGGAACATAAAATCGGCAGATGAATAACATATAGATGTAAACTATTTTGTTTTGCATTTGGGAGTGTGAGATATATGGATGGCATCGCAATAATGGATTCGGGAAATTATGCATTGAAGCTTTGCGACATACTTGAGAGAATAGGCTACGTTTTTGAAGTGACATCGACCCCCTGCCAGATTGCAAAAGGCGGCTGCAGCTATTGCCTAAGATTTCCGCTGGAGTATAAAGAACTGGTACTACAGCAGGCTCACACTAATAATATTACAATCAGAGAGATATATAGAGTGGAACGGCAGCAAATGAAATACAAATATGTAAAAATATATTAAAATAACTATAATGCACCTAATTTTTAAAGCGATTTAATAGAATGATGAAGAAAATCGAAGGCAGATTGCTAAATTCAACGTTCTGGGGGTTTAATGGCACTTGTGCTTTGTTGTTAAACTATAGTCTCGGTGATATAATAAAGTTACAGCAAGCGGGACGGCAAGGTTTGTACCGCAGTTGGACATAAATTTGAGCTTTGATAGATAAATAGTTAATAACCTGGAATGCTCGGATAAACCTATTATTTTGAACCTACATTTGAGAAACGGGAGTCCGGCGTTTGATAGTAGATATCAGGCCACAAGCTAATTCCGGCATACGGCATATCCGTATGTATCGGCAGTGGAAGATTGAATTTGTCGGCAGGGCACCCACCTGGCATTGGGCTAGGTGTCAAAATATAGGGGAACGGCTTTTCGGGTTTTAAATGTAGAGGATGATCTTAACGGGTCATCCTTTTTTCTATAGCCAGAGCGCAGCATAACTGGCTAAAATTGAATTTAGATTTACATTTTACTGGGATAGGATTTTCCCTGACATTCGCTGGGGGAGATTCCGTAATAATTTTTGAATGCCTTGCTGAAATAATTGTTGTTGCTGTACCCCAGACGATCAGATATTTCCTGGATTTGAAGTTCATTATCCTCCAACAGTTCTTTCGCCTTTTTCATTCTTAATTTGAGTACATATTCGTAGATCCCTATTCCGTAACTTTTTTTAAATAGCTTTGACAAATATTCCTTGGAAAAAAAGTATTTATCACTAAACATTTTAATTTTGATTTGAGAGCAATGATTTTTATCGATATATTCCTTAATCTCACATATCACATCTTTTGGGTCAAGGAGCTGGACGGAGTCGTCATTGTCGGTTTCAGTACTGCCTGCCGATGCCGATATGCTCCGAATCGTGTTGGAATCAAGCAGACTGATGGATTTCTCCAGCGCCCTTTTCAGGTCGTTGTACGCCACCGGTTTTAAAATATAATCGATTGCTCCGTTCCGGATTGCTGCCTGTGCATAGTTAAAATCATCATAGCCGCTTATCACTATATATTTTGAATGGGGATAGTCGACGGATGCTTTTTTCAGGAATCCGCTTCCGTTCATGATTGGCATGCGCATATCCACAAAAACAATTTCCGGGCGGGCTCGTTTCATAATTTCAAGACCCGCCTTACCGTCTGTGGCAATATAAGGCGGAGATTGGATACGATATGACTGCCAGTCGATCATTGCTGAAATAGCTGTAGCTACAGGTTTTTCATCGTCTATTATGAGTACTTTAAGCATCTGTGTAGGCTCCCTCCAATGGAATGCTCAACAGCACTACGGTGCCCTCGTTTTCATTGCTTCTTATAATCAGCCGTGCAGTATTATTATACAATATTTTTAGTCGGCTGTTCAAATTCAGCAGACCGATATTCTGCTTGTGTGCTATGTGTATAACATTTTCCTCCATCATATCGTGAATCTCATTCAGTCTGGATTCGCTTATCCCTGCGCCATTATCCGTCACTTCGATAATGAGCTTTTCGTCTTTAGGGTAAATGTGAACGCATATATGAATTGAGGCTTTGCTGCCGGTAATTCCATGAATAATGGAGTTCTCCACCAGTGCCATGATGCTGAGCTTGGGGATAAGCTGCTCCAATATGGACTCGTCGATATCCGCATCATATGTCAGCGCGTCCGCCAGACGATATTTTTGAAGAAACAGATACTGTTCTACCTGTTCCATTTCCGATTCAATCAGGACAAGTTCAGGCCCCTTGATTGCGTAACGCTGCATGGATGCAAGTGCGGTAATCATGTTATAAATGCTCGGCTGACCGTTTAATATGGCCTCTGTGGCAATTGCCTGCAGCGTGTTGTTGATAAAGTGCGGGTTAATCTGCGCCTCAAGTGCAATAAGCTTTGCACGTTCTTCGTTGTATTTGGCGATATAGTTCTTTTTGATAAGGTCGTCGATTTCCGTCAGCATGGCGTTGTAGCGTTTAGTTAAATGATAGATTTCACTGCTTCCGGTTAAGTTGTCTGTAAGGCTAAAATTGCCGTGCCCGGCTTCTTTCATGTGATTGGCAAGAATGGACAAAGGTGAGGTAATCATTCTGATGAAGTATGTGACCAGCGTTATGGCAACAAGGATTGAAAAAAAGCCGAGCAGGAAGCTGATGCTTCTGGTCACAGCAAGGGATTCTCTGATTTTTGCGGTAGGTGTAAAGGTAACAAGGTAAAAGTCTTTGAGCTCTTCCCTGACAATTAAATACTGGGTTCCCGTACAGGAGGTATAATAATGGTTAGAATCGGCAGTAACGATGGCGGCTAACAGATCGGAACCGTTTTCTCCGCCGATAATGCCGGAGTCGTCGTTTGTATAGTAGCATTGTCCTGCTTTATCAAAGATACAAAAGCAATTGTTTAGATTCTCGTGGATATCGGAAAGGGAATATACATAATTCATATTAATGGCTAGTTCTACAATGGCGAGCGGAGTACGGCTCGTGACATCAATGATGGCACGGTAATAGGTCATAAAAACATCATCCTCATCGGATGGGAGCAGATAGCGGTAATTTGGCGGCTTGGTATATTCTTCATAAGCCGGGAGGTTCTCGAAATCATCAAAGGTGGAAAAGTTGATTTTCATGCTGTCTGAATTGATTGATAATATAGCGTTTTTATTCAAAAAATATAGCGTATAAGATTTCAAATCGCTACGTGAATAAAAGGCGCTCTTTAAAAGTGATTGCATATATGTAATGGAGGGATAGGTCAATGGATTTTCGGATGCAATGGTCTGTAAAAAATTCGTATCATTTCTCAGTGTCAGTGAAAAATTGTCAAAGTCAGACATGTATGTGTCGAAATTCCGTCCTTCAAGAGAAAGCAAGGCCTTGTTGGTACCCAATATCTGCTCGATAATTAGATTACTGCTTCTTGAGTAATTAAATATTGTGATAATAGCAATGATTGTAAAAATAATAGCAGTGATAAGAACCAGTAACTGCGTCCTGATTGATACCCGGTTCAGAAATGTTTCTTTACGCATCTGTATCCTCTTCATTATATTCATCATCTTCATCTACTTTGTTCTCCATACCCTCGACTGACTCAATTCTATCATAAATATGTCAGTAACGATATAAAACAGTTCGCTTTTTTACCATTAACGGCTGCTATTTTACATTCTCATTTGAAAAAAAAGAGTGTAAAGTATTAATATCAGGACATACTAGATTAGTACGATTAGGAAGGGGCATAAAAAATGACAAGTCAGGGTATAAGGCAGCATAAGTATTTGTTATATACGATACCTGCGATTATTTTAGTCAGTATTACAATTTATGTCCCCTTTTTAATGAGCGGCTATTATTCGCTGACAAGATGGAATGGTATTGCGAGAGAAGCTACATTTATCGGGTTCGAAAATTATGCAAACCTTATTAATGATGCAGACCTTTTTCAGGCGTTTATTTTCACAGGTAAATATGCGGTTGCTTTTATCATACTTTCAAATATAATTGCGCTTGCGCTGGCGGTTGCTTTAGTAAAAAAAATAAGGACAGCAAACTTACTCAGAAGCGTTTTCTTTGTTCCGTACATCATGAGCATGACCATTGTTGGATTTATATGGAAGTTCATTTTTTCACAGGGCTTTGCCAAGCTTCTTGAAATTACTTCATGGGAGTTTTTGAACCTTAGCTGGCTGGGGGATCCGAGGCTTGCAGGCTATTCGGTAACTCTGGTAGGTATCTGGCAGTCCCTCGGGTTTTATGTAGTGTTGTATATTGCAGGTCTGCAGGCGGTTCCGCCGGGTATAATGGAAGCGGCAAAAATTGACGGAGCCAGCGGGATAAAGAGATTCTTTAATGTTACTCTTCCTCTGTTGGCACCATCTATAACCACTTGTGTTTTTATGGCACTGACAAATTCATTGAAAGTATTCGATATTATATTAGCTTTAACGAAGGGCGGACCCGGAAGCTCGACCTACAGCGTGACTCTGAATATTTACCGAGAAGCCTTCCAGAACAATAATTACGGGATGGGTTCCGCTAAATCGGTCATATTCTTTGTGGTTGTGCTGATATTGACCCAGATTGTGTTGAGGCTATTCAGCAGCAGGGAGGTAGAATACTGATGAAAGGTACTAGTAAACGCAAGCTGCGGTTGGGCATTCTGGAGTTTTTTATCATACTTGTTGCTCTGGTATATATCTACCCGGTGTTCCTGATGTTCATGAACTCCTTAAAGCCTTTCAGGGAAGTGGTTTTAGATCCTATCGCCCTGCCAACCAGACTTGCCTGGGAGAATTATTCATACGTGGTTGATAAAATGCAGTATTTCCAACTGTTTAGAAATAATGTAGTTATTACTGTAATCGGGATTATCGGAATTGTTGTATTCTCATCTATAGCAGCATATTTCTTGGACAGAAAGAAAACAAAACACACGAAACGGGTCTATGCTTTTATTATAACCCCCATGTTGATACCGTTTCAAACCTTCATGATTACCCTTTTGAAGGTGATGAACATTGTTAATTTAGCAGGATCCACCTGGGGATTGGGCGTAATCTATTGGGGGTTCGGGATACCAATGGCAACCTTTATTTTTTATAATTTTATGAAAACTATTCCGAAGGAGATTGATGAAAGCGCCCAGATTGACGGAGCATCAAGCTTTAGGACATTTCGGTCTATTATTTTTCCGCTGCTTAAGTCCGTTACTGTTACGGTAATAGTGCTGGATGTTATGTGGATTTGGAATGACTTTTTGCTGCCGCTTCTGATGGTCAACGGATCACCGAAGACCCAGACACTGGTGCTAAAGGCATATACCTTTGTTGGGCAGTATAATACGCAATGGCAGTATGCTATGACAGCTATGGTTCTTGCAATCGTACCTTCAATAATTATTTTTATTTTCCTTCAAAAGTATATAGTCGAAGGTGTTGTGGTCGGTGCGATTAAAGGTTAAGTTCTGATATGAATCTGCAGGCGCCTGCAGATTGATATAATTACAAATCAAATAATAGTATTAAAGGGAGAGGAAGTGAACCGGTTATGAAAAAGCTCTTAAGTCTTTTACTGGTAATATGTATGCTTTCTGCAGTGTTAGCCGGATGTGGAAACGCAGGCAGGGAGAATGATAACGCGAATACTTCGCAAGATACGACACAAGCGCAGGAGCCGGCAAAAACCGCAGATAAAGAGGCTGAAATTTACATGTTCATCAGCAGCCCTGAATATGCAGATGCTATTAATGCGCTGATTGCAGAGTATAAGAATGAAAAACCAAATGTAACCATTAATTATGAAACAACACAAAGCGACTATCCAACTTTGTTGAAGACTAAAATAAATGCGGGTGAGATTCCTGACATCTTTTCTTCGACCTCAGGCAAGGAGATCGCAACTTATTATGACTATTCTTATAACTTTGCTGGAACACCGGCAGCAGAGGCAATGACAGATGCCGTAGCAGATGTTATGTCTTATGGCGATGAGACCCACGGCTTTGCCATCAAGGGCAACTATTTCGGTATTGTATACAATAAAGGCATTTTTGAAGAATTAAACCTGGAATTTCCTAAGACATTTTCCGATATGGAAGCAGCCTGCGAGAAAATAAAAGCAGCAGGGTACCAGCCTATCACGACAGGTTTTGCTGAATGGTGGGTATTCAAGCATGTGTGGCAGCATTTCTTCAGTGCAGCATCCGACAGTGCGGAAGATCTGGCAAAGAAATTCCAGGCAGGGGAAGCAAAAATCAAGGATTATCCGATGCTGTATGAGAACTTCTTTGATTTTATTGATCTTGCTGTGAAATATGGAGATGCAAAACCGCTGGAAGCAGACCTCAGCGCAGAAGATGCGGCAATGGGCTCGGGCAAAACGGCAATGATGCTTGGACAGGGTGCATGGGTAGAGGCTGATATTCTTGCTATCGATCCTGATATCAAGATAGGCTTTGGCGGGTATCCTGTTTCTGCGGATTCTTCCAATAGCCAGGTTATAGGTGGTTCCGACCAGGCTCTTCGTATCAACAAGGATTCAAAGGTATTGGATCAGGTAATGGAGTTTGTGAATTGGTGGTATACTTCTGATTATGGAAAGACATGGTTCAGCGATGTTGCCAAAGTAATTCCTCCTATTTCAGCCGGAACGGTTCCGGATCTGGAAGTGCCGAAGCAGGGTAGCGAGTTGGAAGCGAAGGACGGCTCTGCAAGTCTTGCTATAGTTTACTTTACTGACAGCTCACATCAGGCAATGGGCGAGATACTTCAGGCGTACATTGCAGGTACTGTTTCTAAGGATGAAGCGTGCAGTCAGATTGAAGCAAAGTGGGTTGAACTGGAAAACTGATAGTATTTCTGGATACTCATTTTGAGTAGAGCGTATAAAACACAGGAGGTATTGCAGGTGCGAAGAAGCTGTTTTGCATTTGCCCTACCTCCGTTTTTATGGGAGAGGATGAAGGGATGGAACGAATTAAAATCGAAGAAAATGGTCTGAATCTAGTGTTTGAAATTAATGATGAAAGACAGCTGAAGCTTCTGCATTTTTCTGCATTGCCATTTTGTGAAAAGGATATTTATTCTCTTGATACGAACCATGGACTTAAGCTTGTGGAGGCCGAACTGGCGGGATTGGACCGTCCTCATGAACGACATGGAAACAAGTATATAGTCACTTCTCTGGGCTGCCGCCTGAAATATACCGGACATAAGGATATGCACAATGAGACGGGCAGGAAACTGCTGTTTACCCAGACCGATGAGCAAACAGGTGTTGCAGTAGACTCTCATATCCAATTTTTTAGCGGACTCCCGATCGTCCGCTGTTTTCATGAGGTAAGAAATTGTGGAAGTGAAATGCAGACACTCAATTATATTGCTTCTTTTAATTATGGCGGGATTGAGAAGGAAGGCATTCTGCCTGCGGATGAAAAAATGCGCCTGCATATTCCGCATAACAGCTGGCGCAAGGAGATGAACTGGAGAGCATACAGTTTTCCTCAGCTTGCGATGGAATATGATCGGCCAGGTGATATGAGGCGTTCTTCGAATATGATTAAGGTAACAAATACCGGCAATTGGTCGACGAAGGAGTACCTGCCTATGGGGTTTCTGGAGAATGAGGAGACCGGCTCCAGCCTGTTTTGGCAGATCGAGCACAACGGCTCATGGCATTGGGAGATTGGGGAGCAGGACGGGCATGCTTATCTAGCTGTCAGCGGGCCGGATGAATTGTATGGCCACTGGTTTAAAAACCTAAATCCCGGCGAATCCTTTACCAGTGTTCCGGTATCGGTCGGCGTCAGCAGGGACGGCTTCGAGGATGCTATGGGGCATTTGACAAAATACCGCAGGCGGATAAGAAGACAAAATGCGGATAATGAAACACTGCGCATTATCTTTAACGATTACATGAATTGCCTTTGGGCAGATCCTACCTCAGAAAAAGAATTCCCGTTGATTGATGCGGCTTCGGAGGTTGGCTGCGAGTATTTTTGCATTGATGCGGGCTGGTATGCAAAGGGTTACTGGTGGGATGCCGTCGGAGAATGGCGTGAGAGCAGGGAAAGGTTTCCGAATGGATTGAGGGAAGTGACTGATTATATTCGCTCAAAGGGAATGATTCCGGGTCTCTGGCTTGAACTGGAGGTCATGGGAATCAATTGTGATATGGCAAAGAAGGTGCCTGATGACTGGTTTTTTGTCAGACATGGTAAAAGGGTATATGACAGAAGTCGCTACCAGCTTGATTATCGCAATCCTGAAGTCCGCAAATATGCGGATGAGGTAATTGAACGCCTGGTAAAGGAGTATGGTATAGGCTATATCAAGATGGACTATAATATCGAGCCCGGAATTGGCACGCAAATAAATGCAGACAGTGTTGGAGAAGGGCTGTTGGGGCATGAAAAGGCTTATTTGTCCTGGTTGGATAACATTTTTGAGAAGTATCCGGATTTAGTCATTGAGAATTGCTCTAGCGGAGGCTTGAGGATCGACTATGCTATGCTTTCAAGATACAGTATCCAGTCTACCAGCGATCAGGAGGACTATCTGCATTATGCGACAATTGCGGCCAATGCGCCAACTGGGCTAACCCCTGAGCAAAGTGCTATATGGTCATATCCATTACAGGAGGGGGATCGGGAGGAAGTCGTATTCAACATGGTGAACGCTGTTTTGATGCGCATACACCAAAGCGGGCATTTGGCACAGCTAAGTGAGGAAAGAAGGGCGCTGGTGAAGGAAGCGCTTGACTATTACAAAACAATCCGCGAGGACATCAAAGAAGCAGTACCCCTGTGGCCACTGGGGTTGTCGACGTCTGCAGATGAATGGGTCAGTATGGGACTCAAGGCAGGGGACAAGATTTATTTGGCCGTGTGGAGAAGAGAGGGAAGTCAGAGTCATTGTGTATTGCCAATTCCTTGGTTAAAAGGTAAAAATGTAAAGGTCACATGCACCTACCCGTCCTATTCGACATCTGAATTTGCATGGAATGATGCAACGGCGGCTTTGAGTGTGAAGCTTGAAAAGAACAGGATAGCACGGCTTTTTGAGATAGAAATGATATAGATGAAGGGAGCTTGGCAGGACTGCGGGCTCCTTATACTTTCTAGCTTTTTCTACCATCAGGATAATTTGTTCTGAGTCGGTGAGAGGCTTAGCTCATTTACTCTCCAGTTCCCTGCCACTGCTTAGGTTCTTGCCAATCCTCCCACTCCTGCAATTTTTCGGGATCTAAGGTTGAACCTGGCGTTACATCTATCGATTTTTCCGCGGCTTCAGAATCCGGCAAAAGGTTCTGAATGTTTTGATTTACCTCACGATTCTTTTTAGCATCAGCCTCGCGTATAGATATTTCACGGTTCCTGGTGAGCTTTTTTTCTTGATCGAGCTGCTTTTTGAGCATATTCATATGTATCGAATATCTATCAACATCCCTTTTTAGTTCAATATATGCGTTAGTAAGCTGGGATATCTCCCGCCTAGCCTCGGACCACCCTTCTCTGATCTCCTCAACACTGCCTTGAAGCTGGAGGAGAGTGTCAGCTACAAAGCGGTTGAGATTTCTTTCGGGAATAGTACCAAGTGCACTGTTAGCTGGAAAAAGTGAAGAACCGTCCCCTTTGGGAGAACCGTCCCCTGACCAATAGTCTCCTGATCGATTGCTGCTGTCGCCCTGGAGAGAACCGTCCCCTGATAGAAAAAGCAATTTCAGCCCATTTGAGAGTGTTCCAGGGTATATTCCCGGTGAGAGGGAAGAACCGTCCCCTTTGAGAGAACCGTCCCCTCTAATTCGGTCACGGGGACTGTTAGATTTGTAGCACAGGCAAAGTAGCTGGCGGCCCAGCTGATTGCCGTAGCGGGATGCCTTGCCCCAGTTGCTGCCGTCTTGTGTACCGGCATTGTAATAAACAACATTTTCACGAACCCAATAGACTACTATTTTGTCCTGGGTTTGAATTATGGAGGCGTTTTCAAAGGAATGAATTGAGGAGTGTATTAGTGTCTCGGCCGACCAGAGATTCCTGTCGGGAGCTTTTTGAAGATATACCATTTCGAAAAGCCTGGGCGTGCGCCTTTGATAGCATAAATGTATTATACCGTTGCTGTCAACAATAACATGTGGATACTCACAGTTTCCTGCATATTTT
>CAYOKA010000005.1:0-38478 GCA_964404395.1 uncultured Oscillospiraceae bacterium
TAGTGGTGACTAAGAAATCGGCAATTTAATTGCAAAACAAAAGAACCGTCCCCTTGTGCTGCCTTGTGTTATTACTTGTGTTATGGACTCTTAATTGCCTTTGTCAATCTTATGTCAACATTAATATCAAGCTCCTGCTCCAAGCGTTTCTTGAAGCTGTAATAAAGCTTTACCGCTTTGCTTTTTCGTCCCTGGGACATATATAGCTTCAAAAGCTCCAGGCATATGTTTTCGTTGTATGGCTCGGCTCCCAGAGCGCGTCTGAGTATCTCTTCCGCCCTGCCCAATTCCCCCTGCCTTGCGTAGATTGAGCTTAGCTTTTGGCATGCTTCCATGAAAATGCCCTTGAGCCTTTCACGCTCGTGGATTACCAAGTCTCCGTAATCACTGCCCTCCATAAGCTCACCTCTATAAATGTTAACCATTCTTTTTAGGATTTCCGTTTGCTTTTGTACAATTTGAGGATTATCGCCTTTCAACAAAGATAATTCTTCGTAAAGATCCATAAATTCGTGTATATCAAGCTCCAAAACATCGTTTCTCCGTATCTGCAGTCCTTCCAGTGTTTCATATATAAAGGCATTATTTCCGGTAACTTCAGCGTTATATTTGGAAAGTGCTTTTCTCAGAGAATAGAGCGCCGTCCGCTGTGAAGCGGTTGCGGATTTGCTGTCTGAGTCCGGCCAGAAGACATCTGCCAGATACTCCTTTGATACAGGATTGCCGCTCTCCAGCAGAAGATATTCAAGAAATCCTTTGACCTTTTTGGTTTTCCATTCAGCGTCGGGTATTTTCACACCATTTACCGATATCTCAGGCTTTCCGAAAAGGCAAGCCTTTACTAGGTAAAGCTGTTTTGCTTTATCCGCCTTATATGTGAAGACAAAATCGTCAACGAAATACTTTATACGGTTTTCGTCTATGCTTTTTACTTTTTCAATCAGATAATTTACTGTAGTACTGTTGTAGAATTTGCTCAGCAGTTCGGCCGCAAAATCGGGGCAATAACCGTACCGGATACCTCGCAGAGCCATTTCAACGAGAGTGGGGATATGTATATCCCAGAACATGAAATAGCTGTTGGCTGCTGCAGTCTCTAAGGCCTGCTTCAAGTATTTGTGTCCCTGTTCTCTATCGCCCCGGACATAATATAACCTGGCTATGTGGAAGTATGAGCCGCAAAGCACTTGATGCCCTTTCTTTGTCTTTGCCATATTTATGGATGAAAGCAAGTTTCGCTCTGCCAGTGACAAATCTCCCGATTCTCTGGCAATAGCTCCGGCTATGGATAATGAGGCTTCATATACCATGAGTCCGGGGGACGCTTTGTGGATTGTGTTAAGCTCCTTAAGGATATCTTCAGAATCAGGCGCCTGACCGTGATTATCTATTGTCCAAAGACTTTTAAGCAATCTGCATGCTGAAATCATTGCCTTGTTGCTTAGCTGTTGAAAGTAAAAAATGGCATAATCCAGCAGTTCAATGGAGGTCTCCCTTTCGAGGGACAGGTACCGATCAAAGGCAGCGAGGCGCTTCCCGTGGGCTGATAAATATTCGTAAGTATATTTCTCGCCGATGGCAGTGACGTCGTCCAAATATGACGATAAATGCTCCCTGTCGTTCTTAAGAGTCAAAATTAATGAAAGGAAAAGTAGCATAAACCCTCTGGAGGGTTCAATATTTTCAAAACGGAATAATTCCAATGCTGTTCTCATGCAACGTTCTCCGTTATCAAGCTTGCCCAGGCAATAATATACGATGCAGGAAAGAATAAGATATAGCCATTGGCTGTCTTTGGGAAGAAGTGTATACCGTATGCCTTCGCTTTGAGCTTCCGCCTCAGAAAATCGCTCTTCTGCAATAAACCGCACAATATCAAGCATTGACAGGGAACAGGCAAGCTCAGGCGAAACATTTCCAGGCTGCCTGGGATTGCCTTCTGCCATTTCAAATAATCCTTTCATATCGTTGGTGCAATTGTAAATATATATAAGGACGCTTGCCACATTATAATAAATCTGGAGCTTGTTGGCCTCTAAGGCCTGAAACAATATTTTCTTAAGGGGATCAATCATTTCCAACTGTTTGCTGTTGGGCATAAGCTGTGCATTAAAAAGCAGCAGAATCGGATTGGCCCTGATGATTTCCTCCGGCAGCAAATCAAGCCAAATCTTAAGCTGCCCGGTCTCACCTATCATGAATTTGTTAAAGCCTGCCTTTATAACAATATCCATAGCTGAAGGAGAACTGCCGCATTCTGCCAGATGCTCGGCGGCACGTCCATAAACACCGTTGCTCATATAATATTCGGCGGCCTTCAGATTAAGCAAGGATAACTCTTCTCTCGTACAATCGTTTTTCAGAAAATTAAACAAGAATTTCCGGAACAAGGAATGAAAACGGTATACCACCGGATTTCCGGGAATCCTCTGGATGAACATACCAAACCCCAAGCAATGATTCATGAGAGCTTGGATGTCATCAATTTCAAGTATTTCTGATGCTTCGGCTTCCGAAAAATCCTGGAGCAGCGCGAGCCTAATCATAGAATTCCGGGTATCTTCATCGACAGATTTAAAAACCTCCAGGGACATATAGCGGAACAAGGCGTCCTCATTTCCCAGTAAGCCGGATTCAATTGACTTAGCATCAACACCTTTGCCTATAATGACCTGGAACAGAATAATGATACCCGCTATCCAGCCCTCAGTATTTCTTTCGATGATTTCCGCCAGCTGCTTGTCAGGTGAGGTCTGACCCATACTCAGCATCAAGGCTCTTATTTCTGAATTGTCAAAGGCTAGATCACTTGTATCTATTTCCAAAATATTATTTTCTAATTTTTGTTTTTCGGTAAAAACATTAAGGTTTGCCCGGGTCAATATGAAAATCGTACATGAAGGAGGAAGATTATCGAACATATATCTTGTCATATCGCAGATATCTTCAACCTGGGCTACATTTTGAAAATCGTCAAGTACGATATATGTATGCTTATGTTTATTACGGCTGTCTTGAGCCCACATCTCTTGGCATAGCACTGAAATGGTGTGATAGGGTTGCAATTGTACATCCGAATGCTCTGACAAAGACTTCCTGGATTCTGCAAATTCGGTAGAATCTGATGGGAACACCGCTTCTGAGAGGTGGGTAATGAATACCGATAGGTTCTTGTCTTCTGGATCCAGACGATACCAGCATACTCTAGAAGTAGCAGCTGCCCGGTGGATGAAATATGAGACTGCAAGGGATGTTTTTCCATAGCCGGCAGGGGCACATACACTGACTGCCCTGCATGAATCCATATCCCTATGGAGCTTCTTAATCCGGTCTGTCAATAAAAAGCTGACTGACAGCTCCGGCATAATCAGCTTGCTCTTTAGAAAAGGTATGCTGTTCATAATCTACCTCTCAAGTATTTTTATTTTACCATAAGAAAATGAAAAATAAAACAAGTTCTTATATTGATTTCCAAGGGATAGAAGCAGATAAAGCCCCTGATATTTATTTTATATTTTTTTTATGACGAAATTATAATATAAAATTATAGGCTGTTATTGGATTTCAAGGGACAGGGGGACAGGTACCTTGTCCCATAAATAACAAAAAAGTGAGGGAGGAAATAATCATGTCAAGCAAATTATTAGCGATCCTGCTAACCTTAATTATCTGTGCAGTTCCTTTTGCGGTAATAGCAGATGCTCCGGGACTATATTCCTGGGAAGGACTATGGCACACTTACTGGGGAGAAATGACCCTTATACAGACGGGAACAAAAGTTTTGGGAACATACACTTATGACTCGGGCAGAATAGAGGGAACAATATCCGGAAATGTCCTTAAAGGGACATGGTCGGAATCTCCTTCATATTCCCCACCCGATGATGCCGGAGAAGTAGAGTTTGTAATGTCTGAAGACGGTATGAGCTTTACCGGTAAATGGCGGTACGGCTCAGAAGGAGACTGGGGCAAATGGAATGGAGGAACCCGTTTACCCGGCTATTCAAATGCATCAAAATGGGCAACAGCAGAGATAAATAAAGCCGCTTCATACGGCTTGATACCGGGTTCCTTGACGGGCGCGGATATGACAAAGCCCATTACCAGGGAGGAGTTTGCAGAGCTGGCAGTAAGACTGTATGAAAAAACTACAGGATCAGTAATAACGCCTGCTTCTCCTAATCCTTTCATAGATACGACAAATCCTGAGATATTGAAGGCCTTTAAGGTAGGAGTGACCACGGGCATTTCTGCCACAGAATTTGCTCCCAAGGAGCTTACAAACCGTGAGCAGGTGGCGACAATGCTGAGCCGTGCTATAAGGGTAATGGCACCCGGTGCCGATTTTGGAACAGCAGGGGCGCCAAGCTTTTCAGATCAAAAGGACATATCCTCTTGGGCCCTTGAGCATGTTCTGTTTATGGCTCGTCTTGGGATAATTAAGGGGACAGACGGTAAATTTATGCCTAAGGCAACGACTACCGCCGAGAAGGCATCGGGCTATGCCACAACCACAAGGGAAATGGCAATTGCAATGAGCTTGCGCTCCTTTGAGCAAATGGATACCCTTATGAAGAGCCAGTCCTCATCAGATACTATACCACAGCCGAAGCCTGAGCCTGAGAAACCAACACAAGCGGAAACAAAAGGCAACCCTATTGTGGGAGTATGGGAAACCGGAAGTATGAACGGTTTTACATATAACATGCTTACTGCTAAATTCAGGTATAACTCCGGTATAGGACAACGTTATTATTTCAATAACGACGGAACATTTTCCTCTCTGATTGCCTCCAGCTACGGTGTAGCAATATCCATAACCGGAAAATATACCGTAACTGGCGACACTATTACTTTCACCGATCAGAAAGGTATGACAAGCAAGGACGCCGGTGAAAACTGGGCTCCGGGTAATTCGCCTCCAGATCAAACCAATTATTTCGCCTTTGATGGGGAGGGATATCTGCTTATCGGATTGGACGAGGCGGAACCGCCTTTAGACACCGAAACCAATGCAGTAAGTTACTGGCGTGCAGAATAGTTGCAAATAAATTATGGAGGAACAATGATGATGCGAAAACTGATGGCAACCTTATTAATACTAACGGTTATTATGGGGGGACTGCCAATCATGGTAGTGGCGAATATTGAGCCGCCAACTACCCTTGGTGCGCCGGAGCACTTTGGGGCTAGCCACTATACCGGAGATTATTTGTACTTCACCTTTAGCGCCCCAGAGGATTTGCGCAGCTATATTGAGAAGAGGGCAGCAGATGATCCGGATAACAAGCAGACTTTTTCGGTCAATTTTCAGGTTGATTATAAAATAAACGGCGGAAGCTGGCATCACACAAAGGAGTGGGATTCACCCAAAACTGTCCCTGGTGGGCTCAAGAATTTTAGCGCCAGCTTTAGGAACGAGAAAAACTACAGTTTTAGTGAAAGATGGGGAATGTCAAGTATTTTCAGAGAAGATGAGGCATTAAAGTCCTTCAATGAGGGCGGATGGGATTATCTGAAGGGAAATAGCATTACCTTAAGGGCACGTTTTACACAATCCTTTGACGGGGGTGAAACTTTTGTTATTTCGCCCTGGTCGAAGGAGTTCACCCTTTCCGCTAATGTAAAAGCAGATTACAATAAGCTTATAAATCATGCCCCTGCATTGGTGTCGGTAGACTTGAAATCAAAGGGTGGAACTCCATATTTCTATATAAAGATTGGGGAGGCACCTGGGGAGATACAGGATCTGCATTCTATGTCGAGCTCCGTACGTACTGAGATATGGATGAGAAGAGCCGGGGACAAGGATTTCAAGTATATTCATTTTGAGTGGGTCGGTTCTGAGTATACTGAGATAGATGCAAGGAACTATTTTGAGGATAAGAAGCAAAGCTATGAAGGGGAAGGTTATGAGATAAAGACCCGGTATGCACTGGATTTGAGGAAATACAAGCAGGCAGGTATCAACAGCACCACAGCTGTCGATATATATGGACCTTTCTCCAATGTAATATCTCACAACATGCCCGCATGGAGCCAGGCTTCCAAGTGGGCAACAGGGGAGCTTAAAAAGGCCGACGATGCAGGTCTGATACCACAAATTCTTAAGGGAGAAGATATGACAAAGCCCATTACCAGGGAAGAATTTGCAGAGCTGGCAGTCAAGCTGTATGAAAATGCTATGGGGATTCAGGTAACACCGGCCTCACCCAATCCTTTTACTGATACGACTAATCCTGAGATATTGAAGGCATTTAAGCTCGGAGTAACCACGGGCAATTCTGCCACAGAATTTGCTCCAAAGGAACTTACTAATCGTGAGCAGGTAGCTACAATGCTAAGCCGTGCCATAAGAGTAATGGCACCCGGTGCCGATTTTGGAACAGCAGGGGCGCCAAGCTTTTCAGATCAAAAGGACATATCCTCTTGGGCACTTGAACATGTTCTGTTTATGGCTCGCCTCGGGATAATTAAGGGGACAGACGGTAAATTTATGCCCAAGGCAACCACTACATCTCAGAAGGCATCAGGCTATGCGACAACCACAAGAGAAATGGCAATTGCAATGAGTGTACGCTCCTTTGAGCAAATGGATACCATTAAGGAAAGCAAGCCAACTTCTGCGCCGATTAATTTAACAAGTTTGGCTCTGGCTAAACCTGATAGGGCAAAGGTGCTTTCCATAGCGGAGAAATATTACAATTTAGGGCTTTCAAATGCTACTAACCACGAAAAGCAATATATTCCGACTATAATTAACTGGAAGCCGGACTTTACCGGCAAGAACCAAAACTCTGCGAAAGCAATTCAATATACAACTACCTCTGCTTATTTGACTGCCTTTTTTGACTTAAAAGGCATATATTTGCCCCTTAATGCCGCACTTTTCACCCTTGACACAGAAAATGCAATGGTAGCAGGGAATCTAGCCTCTGCAATACTTGCATATTCAGAGGATACCTATAAAAAACCTTTGGGAGAGGCATTATCCGGTTCTAATGAAGCCAAGCCCTTTTCCGACGATGCCGCCATTGTTTATGAGTATGCCCTTGGAAACAAACTGGCAAAGTCATCCCTTGGCATAAGCGATATGTCCCTGCTACTGAATTACGGCTACTTGAGCATCGACAGAGGCATGCTTGATACAGCCAAGGTTGTGTTTGAAGCAGCATACAACATAGCACCAAAGCATAGACCCGCCATAGAAGGAATGGCTGCCTACTGGCTTGCCAAAGGGGATAAGGCAATGGCAGAGAAACTTCTAAAAAATGAGAATCTGTCAGTCATGGCAAGGAACATAAAAAAAATGAAAGATAACGTAGATGAACAGCAGGTTCCTATGGTAAAACAGGGGGATTCAAATGAAACCGCTCAAAACAAGCTAAGAACTATGGATAAGCTTCAAACCGTACTGGCTTCAGATTTCTACGAACAGCTGGATCCGGCCGGAGCACAGGCATCGCGGAATTTTGTAAACCAGCTGCAAAGCAGCATTCAATATACTGCACCCGATTACAACTATTTGTCCCAGTATTCTACCCTTAAGAATTTTCGCGCTCAGGGCGGGCAATCCGCTTATGAAGCTTTTTGCGAAGAGCTGGATGCACTGGATGAGGCAGTCGGTTCCAAAAGAGAGAATCAGTATGATTTTGATGCAATGGAACAGATAGGCAGACAGCTTGAGAGCAATCCCAATATGTCTCCCGAGCAGATTACTGAAATGTTCGCCAAATCAAACCTTCTCAACCTGGTTTCTCCTGAACTGCAAATATTGACAATGGATCCCGAGAACTATGTAAATCCGACCGATGTTATAGCCCAGCAGTACAATGTATTGCAGCTTAAGAATAAATGGGGGAGCTATATTATCTATATTGGAATGGAGCTTGCTGAGCTGAATGAAAGGCTTATACAGGCACGCGAGGATGTAGATAGAAAAATGATACCCATAGAAGAAAAATTTGGTGAGGAAATGGATAAATTAAGCAAGGAGCACACTGAATCTCACAATAAGGCACATGAAGATTGTAATACTTGTGTAATAAAAAAGCATGCTATTCATTCTACCTATGATACGCAGCTGAATAACATGGCGGAAGTTGCATGGATGGATATTACAAACTTTATAAACTCTCGGTATACACAGCGTATAAAGCCTAATATAGAGGCCATGTATGTGGAGTGTATGAAAAATGTGCTGCTCATATCAGATCCTGCAGTGAGGGCAAAGGTGGAAGAAAATCTGAAACTTGATGTTGAAACATTTATCTTAACTGCATTTCACCATGTTAAAGATGCTTATTCAAGCAATATAAGGGCATACCCCTATGAATGTGATTGCAATGAAGCCGAGGTGGCAGCCGCAATGAGGCGTCAGCAACAGGAAGAGAACGCCGCGGAGAACCAGAGAATTGCTATGCACATGAAGGCCAAGCAGGCTTTCGAGGCCGGGGAAATACGAGAAAACAGTCAATTATACCAGAAGCTTGATAAATACTCCGCATCATACGACCTGATGTTCACAAAAATTAGGATGCATCCCCTGAAAACAGAAGTATCCATTGAGGTAAAAATCCCAGACACCGATATCGGGATAAAAGGGAAAATGGTGGATAATCACATCCGCGATATTACTGACTACAGCGGGGACATAACCGTTGGGGTAGCCGGCGGAAAAACTGCAGGTGGCGCAATTAGCGCTGAGGCATCCGTTTCCCTGAAGGGTGAAATGACCGTAGATGGCAAAGGTAATGTGACAAGTGCCGATGTTGCCGGGTCAGCCCAAGGGAAAGTAAATCTGGTCGGACTGGAGGGCAGCGCGACTTTGGAGGCGTCAACACAGCGAGGATGCAAATTAAGCGGAGAGATTGCCAAAATCCAAAGTGAATTTGTAAGGTTCAATCCTCCGGATGAGCTCGATAACTTCAGACCCGACAAATACGAAGAAAAGAAAAAGGTGCTTTGGCAGGGAGAATATAAATGACACTTTAGCAATTTATTCTTGCTAGTTTATTGGGAGTAGAAGCAGCAATCACTAGCAAGCCAGCAGAGAACTGCATGAGAACCAATGCCGACATTTTTGCATAATATAAACGTAGAACAATTTATGTAAAGGTGGGTTCTTATGGCAAATATTTATGTATACAATAACAACACCGGGGCTATGGAATACTATACGCTGGCTGAGTCGGATGCGATGCCCTACAATATCGGTAGGACACTGACGGTGAACGAATTCAGGGGAAGCTCGCAGGCGGGTACGCTCTGGACTACCAGGCGTGCAATGGATGCCTTCAACGTGACTAGAACCGCATGGGGGCGTCCCATCTATGTGGGTTTTGCCTTCAAACGTATATGGGAGGGAGGGCACGCTGCTATGTCACAGCATTATGCAGGCGTTTCCTTCGATGTGGGGCAGAATCTTGACGGCGCTACCAGAGACCAGCTTCGTGTCACAGCAGAGCAAACTGGCGTGTGGGGCTATGTGGAGCCGGCTTACCTTACGCCGACATGGGTACACTTCGATGCCCGTGCGACACCGCCAGCCTGTGCAGCAGGTGGTTATCCTCTTGTAAGACAGGGGAGTGTCGGTAATTATGTACTTACACTGCAGGATGCACTCAATGCGCTGGGCTATACCGGCTCAGGCCTGGATGGCTATTTCGGGAGCGGGACGCGTAATGCTGTGACCAGCTTCCAGCAGGCTCAGGGGCTTGATGCCGATGGTATTGTAGGCTGCCTGACCTGGGAACGGCTCACAGGGCTTGCCGTATCCATAGGGCAGACTGCAACGGTAGTAAATCCATGAGTAATACCTTTTTGCGGGTTTGCGGTCGAAACCGGAATAAACCTTGATTATGTACAAGCCACAGGATACAATAACTTGTATATATATACAAAGGAAATGGTGGAGAATGGATAAGAACACGATTAATAAGGTACCCATACATGAGCTTCGAAGCAGGCTGCAACGTTTCAAGGCCATTATGGACATAAAGGAGCCTGAGTGGAAGCTGGCTTTGGCTATAAGCAAGGTCAATCAGTATTATTTCACAGGCACGATGCAGGAGGGTCTTCTTTGCATACCCCGCGACGCAGATGCGGTCTATTATGTGCGGCGCAGCTATGAACGCGCTGTCGATGAATCGCTGTTTCAGGAAATAAGGCCAATGCAAACATATCGTGATGCAGCCGCTGATTTGGTAAGGATAATCGGCAGGGTGCCGGATACGGTGTATCTGGAAGCGGAATTTGTGCCGCTGGCCATGTATGAGCGGCTAATAAAACACTTTGGGTTTAAAATGTTCAAATCATTGAATGCCTATATTTCCGAAATAAGATCCGTAAAAAGCCCTTATGAGCTGGACTTGATGAAGAAAGCAGGGAATATTCACAGGATAGCACTGGAGGAACGGGTGCCTGCTGTGCTGAAGGAAGGTATGACGGAAATCGAGCTGGCAACAGCTGTCTTTTCGGCATTGGTGGAAGAGGGGCATGATGGGATAGCGCGCTTCAACATGTTTGATACGGAAATATTACTTGGGCATATCGCATTTGGAGAAAGCGCACTATATCCTACATATTTCAACGGGCCGGGTGGTAATTACGGGCTGAGCCCCGCCATGCAGATGATGGGAAGCCGCAATCGCAGGCTGAAATGCGGAGATCTGATTTTCATAGACACTGGTTGCAGCTATGAGGGCTATCAGTCGGACAAAACTATGACTTATGTTTTTGGAAAGCCACTTCCGAGGCTGGCGCAGGATATCCACAAAAAATGTGTGGAGATTCAGAACAAAATTGCGCATATGCTTAAGCCTGGTGAGCTGCCATCAAATATTTACAATACAATAATGAAGAGCGTAGACGAGGATAAGCTGCCGAATTTTATGGGGTACGGAAATAGAAGGGTGAAGTTCCTGGGACACGGAATTGGACTTCAGGTGGACGAGCTACCTGTCCTGGCGAAGGGTTTTGACGAGCCGCTGCAGGAAGGCATGGTTTTTGCGGTCGAGCCTAAAGCCGGGATAGAGGGTGTGGGAATGGTGGGAATAGAAAACACCTTTATCGTCACCCCGGAGGGCGGGATCTGCACTACGGGTACCAACCCCGGACTGTTGCAGGTATAAATAACAAAGGTTTTGCTATAAGTTATTATATCCAAAATATCCAGAAGACTTGTGAGGATAGATAGGGTTAACTTTACACGCATGTATAATTCTCCTGATTCGATTCAGACTATGTACTAGTCCGATTGAAAAGAATATTGTGCGGACAAATTCTATCACGCAAGGAGAATGAATATGCCTGACAGACGGAAGGATTGTAATCTTAGTATCCCGGTCGAAAAGCACGATACTGCGGCGTGGGCTAATGTTGAAAAGAAGAAGGCGCATTCGCAGGTGCCCATACCTTCTGAATTCCAGATCACAAACGCGAAAGAGCATGTGGATGAGAATGAGAAGTAGGGGAACGGTTCAAAGACCGTTCCTTTTTAGTTATGCACACCACTACTGATGAATTTTTTAATTAATGGGAAAGAAACTTATTACTGGACTAGGCAAGGGGCTGTTGATGTTACCTTAGTATTTTTGATCGGCCAATTGCCTGTATGTTTCATAACGTTCACGGGCATGCTTCTCAGCCTCGACGAACAGTTGGTTTGCTTGCTCGGGGAAGGTATTCATCAACTGAGTATAACGAATCTCGCCCATGAGGAAATCCCGGAAGGGTTTGGTCGGCTCCTTCGACTCCAGCAGGAATGGGTTTTTACCTGCTTCCCGCAGCTGGGGGTTGAAACGGTACAGGTGCCAATACCCTGCATCTACAGCCTTCTTTTCCTCAGCGATGCTTGTGCCCATGCCCGATTTAATTCCATGGGAAATGCAGGGTGCATAAGCAATAATCAGCGAGGGCCCTTTGTAGCTTTCAGCCTCGGCGATGGCCTTGATCGTCTGGTTCATGTTCGCACCCATTGCGATCTGTGCCACATAGACATATCCATAGCTCATTGCCATCATTCCCAGATCCTTCTTCCTTATTTTTTTGCCCGATGCGGCAAATTTGGCTACGGCTGCCGTAGGCGTTGCTTTGGAGGACTGGCCGCCGGTGTTGGAGTAAATTTCCGTGTCCATGACAAAGAGGTTCACATCGTCTCCCGATGCCAGCACATGATCAAGCCCACCATAACCGATGTCGTAGGCCCAGCCATCGCCACCCAGTATCCAGAAGGACTTCTTGACAAGAAAATCCTTTTTCTCAAATATTTCTTCCAGCAGGGGATTACCCTTTCTGTCTATGTCTGTTAGGGCCTTTATTACATTAGCAGATGCAGCCTTGGACTCTTCGCCCTTTTCCTTAACATCCAGCCATTGCCGAAATGCCTTGGCAACTTCTTCCGGTATGCCATGATTAATCGGGTCCAGCGTACCTTGACCAACTGCTTCCGGCGCGCCCTGCGTCAACGCTTGCTGCATCAGGTCTGCCAGCCTTGCCCTGATCTGTCGTACACCCAGATACATGCCGTAGCCGTATTCCGCATTATCTTCAAACAGCGAGTTCGCCCATGCAGGGCCCTTGCCGTCTGCGTTTGTCGTATAGGCAATAGATGGAGCACTGGCACTCCAAATAGAAGAGCATCCTGTTGCATTGGCTACCATCATTCGCTCGCCGAACAGCTGCGTAATCAGTCTGACATAAGGGGTCTCGCCGCAGCCCGGGCAGGCGCCGTTGTATTCCAGCAGAGGCTGTACAAACTGACTGCCCTTAAGGGTGTTTCTACCCATCAAATTATCCTTTGTGGATAATGTCATCGAAAACTCCCAGTTGGGGTTTTGCTCCTCTGTTTCACCTTGCGCGGGCTTCATGACCAGTGCCTTTTCCTTTGTGGGGCACACATCGGCGCAATTGCCGCAACCGGTACAATCCAAAGGGTTTACCTGAACGCGGAATCGGTAGGATTCCATACCTTTTCCGCTAGCCTTCAAGGTTGTGTATCCTGATGGTGCTTTGCCTGCCTCGCTGTCATTCAACAAAAACAGCCTAATTGTGGCATGAGGGCATACATAGGAGCATCTGCCGCATTGTATGCAGTTATCGGGCTGCCACTGGGGTAGGGTTACTGCAATGCCGCGCTTTTCATATGCGGCAGTGCCTGGAGGATATGAGCCGTCCTCCATGCCTGCAAAGGCACTTACAGGCAGATCGTCGCCCTCCATACGCGCCATTGGCCGCTGAATTCTGCCAATAAAATCCGGTACACTCTCCGGTGTTGTTTCATCATCCTGTGCAGTTGACCAGCCAATCGGAACGTCAACCTTGTGCAATGCATCCAGTGACCTGTCTACAGCCTGCTTGTTCATATCAACTATTTTTTGTCCCTTTTTGCCGTAGGTATCCTCTATAGATGTTTTTAGATAGTTAATGGCTTTATCGACGGGGATGACATTAGCCAGTTTAAAAAATGCAGTTTGCATTATCATGTTAATCCTGTTTCCAAGACCGACTTCACCGGCTATTTTTATGGCATCGATTGTGTAAAAGGCTACTTTATTCTGGGCAATTGTTCTTTTAACCAGGGCAGGAAGATTGATTTCAAGGCCTTCCATGTCCCAAGGGCAGTTTAGCACAAATGTGCCATTTTCCCTAATCCCTTTTAATATATCATAGTTGTTCAAAAAGGCTTTATTGTGGCAGGCGATATAGTCGGCATTGTTAACCAGATAAGGGCTTCTGATGGGTTTTTGACCAAAACGTAAATGTGATACCGTTGTGCCACCGGACTTTTTGCTGTCATATGAGAAATATGCCTGTACATAAAGGTCGGTGTTGTCGCCGATTATTTTTATTGCGGATTTATTGGCACCAACGGTACCGTCTGATCCGAGCCCCCAGAACTTGCAGCTTATTGTTCCCATAGGCGTCGTTTCAACTGCCTTGCCCTCGGGAAGAGAGGTGTTGGTAACATCGTCTGTGATACCTATTGTAAAACCATCCTTCGGACTTTCCTTTCTAAGATTGTCGAATACGGACAAAATTTGTGAGGGACGCACATCCTTTGAACCAAGGCCATATCTTCCGCCAACAATCAGCGGCATATGAATACCGGCATATAGCCGGGCTGCCTCTGCCTTGGCTGCTTCGGAACTGCTTGCATCTGTCACTGCGGCTGCTAAGTTGTAACCATTGACCCTGCTGGCATTGTACAGTGCCTTGCAGATATCCAGATATAGTGGTTCCCCCGTAGATCCCGGCTCCTTTGTTCGATCCAAAACGGCAATCCTTTTTACGGTTTTGGGGAGCACATCAAGTAGATGCTTTTCTGAAAAAGGTCTGTAAAGTCTGACTATGACAAGGCCTGTTTTTTGGCCGGAGGCATTTAGATAGTCCACTACCTCGCTTATAGTCTCACAAGCCGAGCCCATTGCGACAATAGCATATTCGGCATCCTGCGCTCCGTAATAGTCGAAGGGCTTGTAGCTCCTGCCGGTAATGCGGCCTATCTCCCGCATATAATATTCTACAATGGAGGGTACCGCTAAATAGAATGGATTGGATGCCTCTCTGCCCTGAAAATAGATATCCGGATTCTGAGCAGTACCTCTGACCAGAGGATGCTCCGGATTCAAAGCTCTATCCCTGAAAGCCTTCAAGGCATTTACATCCAATAAAGCGGCCAAATCCTTATATTCTATTACACTGATTTTTTGGTATTCATGGGAGGTGCGGAAGCCATCGAAAAAATGTATGAAGGGGATCCTTGAGCCAATGGCGGACAGGTGGGCTACACAGGCCAGATCCATTGCTTCCTGGACATTTGAAGAGACAAGAAGAGCGGCACCTGTCTGCCTGCAGGCCATAACATCCTGATGATCGCCGAATATCGACAGCGCATGTGCCGCCAATGCACGGGCAGATACATGCAGCACTCCCGGCAGCAGCTCTCCGGCCATCTTATACAGATTCGGAATCATCAGCAATAATCCTTGTGATGCAGTATAGGTTGTGGTGAGGGCACCGGCTTGCAGTGAACCGTGCATTGCGCCTGCGGCACCTGCTTCAGATTGCATCTCTACAACATCAACCGTTTGACCGAAAATATTCTTTTTTCCATGGGCTGCCCATTCGTCTACCAGCTCTGCCATTGGAGAGGATGGGGTTATGGGAAATATTGCTGCAACCTCGGTGAATGCATAGGACGCATGAGCGGCAGCTTGATTTCCGTCCATTGTTGACATTTTCATATTTAAGCACTCCTTTGTACAATGTAAGGGGACGCTTCTGTCAAAGAACGTTACCGAGAAACGTCCCCTTATTACGCTAAAGCGGTAGGACGCTTCTGTCAAAGAACGTTGCCGAGAAACGTCCCCTTTTGTTAATGTTAGGGGACGCTTCTGTCCCCTTTTGATAATATTTCTGTTTGTATTATTTCTAAAATTGGTTTATTAATGTATGATAAAAAAATTGCTTTTTAAACCTAATAGACAGATTATTGGATTTGGTTGAAGAATGTAATATTGGGGGGTATAATGTAAGGGGACGCTTCTGTCAAAGAACGTTACCGAGAAACGTCCCCTTACTACGCTAAAGCGGGGCGGACGCTTCTGTCAAAGAACGTTACCGAGAAACGTCCCCTTACTACGCTAAAGCTGAGCGGACTGTTCTGTCATTGACAAACTAGGAGCGTGAGTCGACCATTATGGATAGGAAAAACGCTAAGATACTTATTGCTGATGACAACAGGGACATTCACTATGACATCAAGTATATACTAGATTCCTCATCAGATGAAATAGAGGATTATCAGGAAACCAGACTCCTCAAAGAGGAACTTTTTGGTAAGACGGCCATATCCCCAAAAAGCGAAAGAGTTATTGATATTAAGTACAGAATAGACGACGCATATCAGGGCGAAGAGGCTGTTAAAATGGTAAAGACGGCTAAGGAGTCAGGGGATCCTTATTCGCTTGTTTTTATGGATGTCAGAATGCCACCGGGAATCGATGGAATAGAAACCATTGAACGGATTTGGACGATTGATTCCAATGTAGGTGTAGTAATTTGCACAGCCTTTTCCGACTATTCCTGGGATCAGATAATTACAAAGCTCGGACAAAATGATAATTTGCTTTTTCTCAGAAAGCCTTTTGACAATGTTTCGCTAAAGCAGGTTGCGCTTACTATGACCACGAAGTGGAACCTGAAAATTCAAGTGAATGAGCATATAGAGAACCTTGAAAAGCAGGTGGAAATGCGTACATCTGAGCTTACTGATATGGTTTACAAGCTGAGGGATGAGATATCCCTTCGAGAGGAAAAGGAGAAACAGCTTATATACAGTGCCCATTACGATCAATTGACGGAATTACTAAACCGAAGATCCTTCTATTCATTTCTATACAACCTACCCTACGGAGAAACAGATAATTTTTACAGCGACAAAGTGTCTTTATTCTATATCGATATGGACGATTTCAAAAGTGTTAACGACATTTTTGGGCACGATACCGGAGACAAGCTTCTGATTGAAGTTTCAAAAAGAATAAAGGAGGTATTGGCCGACTACACCTTAGCAGTTACAGATTATGTAAGTGAAAATGGGCAAATAAGCGCCATATACAGGCTCGGAGGGGACGAGTTTATTGCTGTTATAGAAGAAGACGACAGGGAGACGCTGGGGATTATAGCTCAAAAGATTATTGATGCTATAAACGAGCCGTTTTTTATTGCAGGTTATGAGCTTAACGCCGCATGCTCTATCGGTATAAGTATTTTCCGCCGCAGAGAAAATTTAACCCGGGATGCTCAGCTTAAGTTTGCTGATATGGCCTTATATGAAGCAAAAAGGGTGCGCGGCACATACCGCTTTTATAGCCAATTTGATGCGGCATCTTTACTGAATGAATTGAGGCTTGAGAAGGATTTGAAGAGGGCTGTTGATAGTAACCAAATTGATGTCTATTTCCAGCGGCTTGTAAATACCCAGGATGAAACAATAGGTGTGCAGTCACTAGTGCGATGGCTTCACCCTAGGTTTGGCGAGCTTGGACCGGATCAGTTTATTCATATCGCAGAAAAAACAGATTTGATCATTACTCTGGGACGGAATGTTTTAAGAAAATCCTTGGGCCATTTAAAACAGATGCAGAAAGATGGATATGCTAATTTTTTTGTAATGGTTAACTGTACTACAAGGGAATTCTACAGCCCTAGTTTTGTGAGCAGTGTGAAGGATGAGGTTTTGAATGCCGGTGTTGATCCGAATTGCCTTAAGCTGAGCCTGGAGGAAAGGTTTTCATTTCAGGCGAAACCATCTGCTTTAGCAATTATCAGAGAACTTAATGATTTTGGAGTTCAGTTTGCTGTTAACGGCTTTGAGAATGATTACCAGACCTTTGCTTTTTTGCAGCAGGTCCCGCGAGATACTATAATCAGGTTGAACAGGGATTATGTAAAGAACATCACAACAGACGAGAAGGATCTCAGATTTTTGCATTCGCTTATGGACATTATCGACGCGTGGGATCTAAATATCATTATTACCGGAATAGAAACTGAGGAGCAGAAACATTCCTTAAACACCAGAAACTGCATCCTTCAGGGGTATCATTTTAATATTCCCAAGCCCTATGATCAGTTTATGAACGACCTGAAAGCAGGGGAGTGATATGGAATACTTTAGATCCGAGCCGGTCATTAAGAGGAAATATACGATTGGGTTTCTGGATGATAGCATAGATGGCGAGTTCCACAATCGGATTTTAGCCGGTATTTCTGAAGCTGCCAGGGAGCTGGATATTAATATCATCCGGTTTTGTTATTATTCTTCCCATATTGCCTATAAATTCTCACATCAGGTGGATATGGTGCTCGACCATATTGGCCAGTATCAGCTGGACGGTCTTATTTTTCTTGGATGGACTCAGGCCGGAGCAATGTATAATTACGATGATTTCACAAGGCGCTTTGCAACAATTCCTCTATTAAGCGTTGGTACTACTCATAAAAATATCCCCAGCGTTGTTTTTGAAGGTGACGAGTTTGTCAGGAGATTGCTGTTACATCTTATTGAAGAGCACCATTACAAAAGGATTGCCTACATCGAACACCACCGACCGGACAGCCGAACTGATACCTATTTTCAGCTACTTAAAGAATATGGCATCTACGATCCGCAGCTATATGTCAGCGACACAGATTTGTATGGCATGGACGTAGCTACTCGCTCCAGGAGGGCTATTGAGATATTGCTTGATGAGAGAAAGCTGGATGTGGATGCCATTGTTTCGCTTAACATTCCTGAAATTAGATTTTTATTGGACGAGCTGGAAAGCAGAGGGATTATGATACCTAAGGATATTGCCGTTGTGGCGTACGAGGACGATGATTTTGCCAAGTATTCTGCACCGGGGTTCACCACGGTTTATTTTCCTTGGAAGGAGTTAGGGCACACGGGCTGTATCACTATGGAAAAGCTTCTCAGGGGAGGGGAAATACCCATGGTAACAACGATAAATCATATGGGAGACATTATCTATAGGGAATCCTGTGGGTGTATGCCGAGGTATATCACATCAGCCGAAACCGTAAGTTTAGCACCTGCTGATAAAGCACTGGCAGAATTGACAGCAGGGGAGTTCTATAAAATTACTAATACCCTTAATAATTTATATAGTAAAAACGGAATCATATTTGAACCGCTGTTGAAGGCTTTTATTTCTTCATGCGCCAGTCGCAGCTATGATACCTTTCTTGCGGAAATGGACAGGCAGCTACGAAGGATGAAGGAGTCCCACAATATTGTAATGCTTCCTTCCGATATGAGAAGGCTTCTATACCCATATTTGCTTAACGATATTGACCTTCTTTTATGGTCAGGAGAGCTTTTTTTACAGGCACAGGTTCTTGCAAACGAGGCGCGCGCATGCGTGCATGGATCCAGTGTGCTTGAGGCCAGAGATATTGACAAAAGCCTACAACTTGTAAGTCAGGCACTTTTGTTTAACTTTAGCCTCCAAAGCCTGGTAGACACTTTAGAATGGGGTTTGCCCCTATTGAATATAAATAGCTGTCTTATTTTTATATCTAATTCAATTTTTACCGGTTCAGATGTAGAGGAAAACCTTTTTAACAATAGTTTACTAATTTTTAAGTACATAAATGGGAGGAGAGAGAAAACCTCAGGAGAAGCAGGGATTCTAAAGGATCAGCTTTCACAGATACTGACAGATAAATATGAACCGGTAAGCCTTGCATATTTGCTCCATATTACCGATGAGATTATGGGCTTTGCGCTATTTAGCCTTGGGCATGAGGACGAAAATCTTTATCAGTCATTATCAACTCATATTAGCACTGCTTTGAGTGGAATCGTCCTTCTGAACAGGTTGAACATCACATATCGCGAGCTTATTGAGCATGCGCAAAGAGAAGGTATGGCGGACATTGCAACAAATATCCTTCATAACATAGGCAACATTCTCAACAGCATCGGGGTATCAGCTCATTTGATGGAAAAGGCTATAAAATCAAGTGTTACAGAGGATGTTGTGATGGCGGGCAAGCTCTTGCTGGACGATATGAGTCGCCTTGATGATCTTATCATTGAAGGGGAGAGGAGTAAAAAACTGCTGTCCTTTTATCAGAGCCTGGGACGACATGCAAAAAAAATGCAGCAGCTACTACAATCCAATTTGGACAGGATTAATATAAAGGTCAAAGCTATAGATGAAGCTGTTACAGCTCAACAAAGCTATGCCGGCGTAGATATGAAGCTGGAGGAACAGTATATTGAACCGATCTTGAAGGATGCGCTAAAACTAAATCGTGAACTTTACGAAAAACTACAAATAGAGGTTGTAGAAGAATATAGGAACAATGTCAAGGCTTATGTAAATCGAGCGAAGCTATTTTTTATAATACATAACATTTTATTAAATGCTCAGGAGGCAATGTATGATATAAGCGTACCTGATAGAAGACTATATGTTTCTATATATGAGGATGATAGCGGCAAGTACTTGAAAATTAGTGATACCGGCGTTGGGATAAATAAGGATATACTGAATAAAATTTTTGACTATGGATTTACAACTAAGTCTGGGAAGTATGGCTATAGTTTATACAGCTGTACCAGCTACATTAACGACATGGGTGGCTCCATATGTGCGCTAAGCGATGGAGAGGGGAAGGGAGCATCATTTCTTCTCAAATTCTCATGAGATAAGGTAAGGACAGGAGTGCTTTAGATGGGAAAGAGACTTACCATAGGCCTTTTAGATGAGAATGCCTATAATGAGTATCATAATTTAATAGCCTCAGGTGTCAAAATGTCTGCACAGCAACATGATATTAATGTTATTAGGCTTGGACATTTTTTGATAGACATTACAACAAAATCTGAGTACCATGAGGAAATACTAAGCGGGTATATTAAGCAATTTCAGCTTGATGGGCTTTTGTTTCTTGGGTGGGGGCGTGCATTTTCTAATGACAATTTCAAAAGAACGTTTAAGGATACGCCGATGGTCAGCTTTGGCGCGGGTGTGCCAGGAATTCCAAGCATTGTATTTCCCGGGGCTGTTTATATTGAAGAAATTCTCGAGCACCTGATACAGGTACACAGAAAATGCAGAATTGCATTTATTGCACCATCATTGCCTGATCAACGGAGCAAGGTTTATATAGAAACAATGAAGCGATACAATATTTATGATCCTCAGCTTTACATTAGTGAAAAGGAGTTGGCTGGCTTAAGCTATAACACAAGAGGTGGCAGGGCAGTTGGAATATTGTTGGATGAGAGAAGGCTTAACATAGATGCCATTGTCTCACTTTATAATGTAGAGACCTATGAAATAATTAAAGTTCTTAAGGCCAGAGGGATTAGCGTTCCCGAGGATATTGCGGTGACCAGCTACGAGGATGGTGAAATCGGTAGGTTCTCATCGCCTTCCTTCACAACAGTGTATTTCCCGTGGAAGGAGCTGGGCTACTATGGCTGTGAAACATTGTACAGTCTGATTACAAGTGGGGATGCGCCCCTGCTGACTGAGATTCCAGGGAAGGTAATATATAGGAATTCCTGCGGATGTGTGTCTCATTTAGGAGAGGTTGCCGGCATGGCTATTTCACGACTTCCGGAGAATGGCTTTGCTGAGCTTAATGAGCATGACCTTGGGGAGATTGTAGAGAGGATTAAAACCACTTTTTTTACCACTAAGGAAGTTCGGTTCCTGCTGGACAGATTTTGGCAGGCAATTGCCGAAGGTTCCGAAAAGGCTTTTTTGTCGGAATTTGAGATAATGCTGCGAAAGGCGTTTGTTTACAAGAAGCATGATAATATTGAGCAGGTTGTTGTAATGCTCAGGAGAATATTGATGCCTTATATCCTACCCTACAAAAGTAATAGGAAGGAGCTTATAGTAAGGGCGGAGGATTTATTTTGCCAGATGCAGAGTATATTGCAAACTAAAAGGACTAATGCCTGGTTTAGTGACGAGTTGCGATACAACAGCATTAAGCTAACCCTTAAGGAAATTGGCCAGATACTCATTACAAATTTTAATGTGAATAGCCTTATGAACTCCATTGAAACAAATTTGCCAAGACTGGGCATAAATGGATGCTATATTTACCTTTTTAACAAGTCAGACAGCAATACAAGCTTATTTGACGACTACCGGCTGGAGTTTGAATATAGCGATGGTAAAAAGGTAAGACGAAATGAAAGGCGAAGTAAAGATGGGTTGGGTAGTTTGGAGGAAATTTTGTTCAAGGAAGACAGGGCATACTTCTTACTTTCTCACTTACTGTTTGTCGGTGACGATTTCCTGGGATTTATACTGTTTGATCCAACGCATGCGGATTTGCGGATTTATCGTACTTTTTCACTGCAAATCGCCACTGCTCTCAATAATATAATTATGTTTAAAAAATTGGATAGCAGCTATAGAAAGCTGATGGATCAGGCACACAGGAGGGGTATGGCCGATTCAACTGTTGTTTTGCACGATATTGCCAATATCATGAACAGCGTCAACATAACGACACAGACAATGGAAAATTTGATGAGTAATTGCCCTGTTGATGATCTGATAATGGTCAATGGCCTGCTTGAGAAAAAAGCTGAGAGGCTGGAGGAGCTTATCCATGATAAAAAGGGAAAATTGCTTATCCGGTTCTACGCTGCTCTTGGAGGAAGATTTGAAGAATTCAGTGTAAGGATGCAGACGAGTATCAGCAGACTGATGGATAAGATAGGATTGATTGAGGGAATTATCAGTTCGCAGCAGGACTATACCGGTGTGAGTTCAAATCTGGAGAGTATTGATTTGGCCACAGTTGTAGACCATGTTATACGTATGTACAATGCAATGATCAATAAAGCTGATATTAAAATTATCAGAAAGTACAAGACCTCAATGCCGGCACTGGTACAAAGGACAAAGCTATATCACGTATTGACCAACATCATTAAAAATGCCATTGAGTCCATGGAAAAAATCTATGATGAAAGGATACTGACTATTATGATCTCGGAGGAGGCAGAGAATATATGTATTCGTATCTGCGATACAGGCCCCGGGATATCGGCCGGAGAGCTGGAGAGCATATTTGCTTACGGATACACGACTAAAACAGAGGGACACGGATTCGGCCTTCACAGCTGTGCAAACTATATGACTGAGATGAAGGGTAGACTAAGGGCGGAGAATTCCGAAGGCGGAAAGGGAGCAGTCTTCGTGCTGGAGTTTAAGGCTCCTGCAGACAATTAGAGACAAGACGGCTTAAACCAATCATAGTTCCGAAGCAGGCAATGACTATAGTTGCCGTCCTGATAATGGGATGAGCAGGAGCGGTCAGATTTCCGACGAACTCCGATACCAGCCAGGCTGCCACAGATGATAATAGCAGTGCGATCAGGTCATGACGTGTCACTTTAATTTCACATATTTTTCCAATTTCCCTTATATTCAGGATTGCCGATGTGAAGTATGTCAGCATGATGGACAACCCATGTCCATATATATTCAATCCGGGAATACCTGCCAGCACAAATGTGAGAAACAGGCCTAGCAACGAATGTATCAGGGAGTGCTTAAGGAATATGTTCTGCTTACCCAGGGCATTTAGTATACCGAAGGTAGGCAATGAGATAAACATTGTCAGGCAGATGGGGGCGGAGAATCTAATCATATCGGTAAGGTCATTTCTTCCATAGAACAACATTCCCAGTGTCGCAGGGAGCTTCAGGCAAATTATTGCTGTTGAAATCCCGACTATGGCTGCTATTCTCAGTACCTGTATAATTCTTTCCTCAGCAGACCAGAAGTCCTTCTTGCTGATGCGCAGTGAAAGCTCCGGAACCAGCACTGTCAGCATTGAACTGATGATAATGTAAGGAAGAGTCGTGATGTTAAGAGCCATACCCCCAAATCTTCCAATCATTGCAAGAGCCTCGCCATAAGTGAAGCCTGCGCTGACAAGCCTCCGAGGCAGTACAAGGGCGGATACTGCGGATATAGAGGATGCAAGAATACCCTCTACACACAGAGGGACGGAGATAACGAGCACATCAAACATAAGCTGAATCCTGGATTTCGATTTGCTCCGGCTGTTCTTTATTAAATGGCTACTGCGCTTCACTGAGGATTCAAGCGCGATAGTGTGACTACTTAGGCACCTGAATTCATGCAGCATTTTTGACTTCCGTATCCTAAAACATATAAATAGCATAGTCATACTGACCGACTCTCCAATTGCCAGCGCTAAGAAAGCGATTGTAACTGTCTTGCTCACGGCGGGGCCGGGAGAAATAATTGAAACGGCACTGAGCAGAACAATAACCCTTAACAGCTTTTCAAAAATATCAATGGATGCGGTGGTTTTATACTGCCTCATGCCATAAAAATATCCCTTTAGTATTGCGGACATTGGGACGAAAATCAAGGCGGGGCATAATGCTATAATAGCACCGGCCGCCCTTGCATCTCTGACAATATGTACGGCAATAATATTATGGCAGACCAGCACAAGGAAGGCTATAGATGAGACATACAAGAAGACAAACATAAAAACAGTACTGATGGTTCTGAATAAATTGCTGAATTCCTTTCGACTATAGTATAAAGAGGATCTTCTTGAAATGGCTGTAATCAGGCCGTCGCTTGTGAGGCACAATAAAAAACCATAGACAGGGGTAATCAGACCATACAGCCCCAGACCTTCTGCCCCGAGCTCCCGTGACAGAATAATCGAAAAAATAAAGGCAATCGTGCCGGTGGTCATATTTGACAGTGTCAGTATTAATGAATCCTTATAAAATTTATCGATATGTACAGTTGAAATTCTTCTCATAAGTTTAAATTATTCAGATACTGAGCTAATTATGAATTCTTCCAATACATGTATAGCCCGCTGAAATCAGGACGTGTTGCAGTGTCCATCAGGTATGCCGAGATGGTCGAGTCAGCGACTCTATTTTGGTTCAATGCTGCAATAATTCTATCCGCATCACTTATTCCGATTCCGTGCCCGTAATATCTGGCGTTCCCCAAATCAATGGCATTCTCGCCTTGCCATTCGGGTGTAAGCGGATTAACATCGGGGTTTCTGAAGTACCTACAGTCACCCGGTATATAATCGGGTAGCTTGCGGTATGTTGCAACGCCAAGAAGCTCATCCGCTTGCTGCCAGTTCATCAGAATTATTTCAGTAAAGGCTTTGTTGAACAGATTCGTATCATAAACATCAAGCACTGCTTTGTAGTAAATGATTACTATCGCGGTAGCACATTCTGTTCCGTATTGTCGTGTATTTCTGAAAATATCATTTATGGCATCTGAGGGCTTTACTCCTTGCTTAAGTGCAAAACCACCGTTTGTCATCCGCCTCCAGAAGTCTTCGTTGCACTTAGAATTTTGGAATGTGCGAAAGAGCAGACGAGCCCTATATAGATCAAGAGAAGCATTTATAATGGCACTTCTCATTTTTATTTCAAACTTTAGCTCATCGAGATCAGGGTATTTATAAGTATGGGTACTTTTAATCAGCCTGTTGAGCATTTCATATTCAGCGCTACCGCCGGTATATTCGTTCAAGAGAGACTGGGCGTTGAACTCGCCTGATACCAGCTGGATTATGCAAATCCCCCCATCCACCTTGCTGCCAGGGCAGCCTGTTCATCAATAGGAAGCCCAAGCCAGGTACGCCATTGATAGACGTTTCTTCTGTAAAGCTGCCATGAGAAATCGGCTAACTGACATTGCTGTTTGTTCGTCAACTTTTCATAAACGGCTAAGCTCTTTTCTTCGGTGTCATTAAGGCGCATAAGAGGCTTTCCGCTATCGGCCGAAACTGGGCGGCACAGATATTTGGCAGGTTGGGAAACATTGTACTGCATCGGCTTATTACACAGGTGAAGGCTTTCGCCCGTATAATACAGGAAGGGCTTGTTTTCCTGAAGCCAATATAGTGCGGATTGCAATAGGGTAGGGCCGGTACGTAGGGTATTGCTTGAAATACCCGGAATAAAGCATAATAGATTCTTTGCCAGCTTTACATCCCTACTGTCGGAGGAGTTGAGCCGCTGTATAAGCAGCACAAGGCTCTCCGGGCTACGAGCTTCAAAAAAGACCCAGACCAGTTCGTGAATTAGTGCCCCACGTCTATTGCGGGCAAAAATCATATCAGCAAGCTCAGGCAGCATAGCTGTATTCCCAAGGCTTCTGACAAGGACAGCCGCGCAGCGCTCAATAAGCTGCTCGTACCTGCTGCTCATGCCGTCTTCAGGCTCTGCTGTTGAGATAATCCACTTTAGTGCGGGAACGATATTATCCCTGGCAGATCGCATTTTCATCTCTGCTTTTTGTGAAGCTTCGCTGGACAGCTTTCCGGACAAAGCTTCTTCTATTTCGAAGGCCTTTCTGTATAGCGGGTTTAGTTCCAGTATAGAGGATCTTTGCTTTAGCAAAGGCTTCAATAAGTATAATGTACTAAAGTGTATATCCTGGTCGTTGATTATCTCCGTCGCTTTGCTGCGGTTGGTCTGGAGAAGGTCGCTAAAGTAGTTGCATAAGTAGTCCGGTCCATTGCTGAACCTTATATTGTCAAGCAGGCTCATTTGTACGGCTCTCACATGCATTTGCCCCCTTTCTGCTAGTAGCTTATCAAATGCTCCTAAGACCCCTGCGCGGTTTGGCGTACAATTCGCACAAGCGCTCATTGAATTTTCACGCATTTCAATTACTCCGTGGCGACAGCTTTTTTTTCGGGCTATAGCCTGCTTTTAAGGGAATCAAATCGGCTTTTAAGTATATCATCAGGCTTGTGCTCAAGTCCAAGATTGATTGCCCTTGAAGCATTTACGCTATCACCGGCCTTTGAAAAGGATTGGGCCAGATTATACCAGTTGATGGTATCGTCGGGGTTTTGTCTAAGCTTGCCGACATAATAAGGAATCACTTTACCGGACAAATACCGTGATTGATTTGCTTTTTCCAGATCTATGCCATTCCAGTGTAGTAAATCAATATTGTAAATCCCATTTGCCTCCTCATCCCAAAAGGCAATGGCATTTTTGGTAACGCCCGAAGCAGTTCGCAATTTCTGCAGCTCCAGCTTGTTGTAGCTTCTGCTGAATATTTTCCTTGCGCCGGCGTCGGAGAGTGAGTATGCAAAAAGCATACGGCTGCGTTGTCTTGACACAAATCCCAGCAGCAGATAATTTTTACCGTCTCCGGCCACATCGGCGCTATTGCGATAGTGAATCGTATCAAATTCCGGATTGCTGATTTCGGCAAATTTACGCCACTGAACCTCATCCTTCTTCAAAATCAGCGTTCTGATGCCCTCATTGGTTTTGTAGGATGTAACTAGCTCGCTGCGCCCGTCACCATCTAAATCAGCAAACTGTATCTCGTTGGAATTCTCGGGATACTGTGGTTTCAGTAGTATGGCACCCGGTGGCAAAAAGCTGTATACAACAGTTCTGTAATCAACCTTTTCAGGCCTGGTGGTTACTTGTGAAACTGCATTGTTTAGACCTTTTATAAGTGACTCCATCGGCCTTTTTAAGTCCTCTGCTGATGGCAGCTTAATGGATTGTATATTTATTGCGGGAATTGTCGGGAAAAGCTGGCCCTGTTGGAAGCGGTCTGATTTAAACAGGTCAGCATAATATTGCAGGCTTCTGCGGGTTATTCTGTCCAGGGCTTCAAGCCCTGAGCCTTTAGGCAGCTGCATGGTCATTACCCCTTTATATGGATATTACTTCTATATTCTATGCGGCGCACCTGGAAAGAGTTAAAAGATAATGATTTAGTATTGTGGTGAAGCTTATCTAGAGTGGATTGTTCGATAAATATTGAGCTACCAATGAGAAGAGATAATAGCATTTGTTTTTACTAATTACAGGCTTCATTCAATTCGATATCTCAAAGGGTGCTAAAGTTTGAGAGAGTTTATTATGTATTAATGTTCTTAGCTGCTTGGTTTTGCATATTTAAATTGTTAAGAAGAAATCAGGATAAGGACTTTGACGCACTTTTCTTTCTTGTATTGACTGACCATTATTGTGTTTTTCGCTTGGCAGCAACTCCCTTAGAAAAGTATGCATTTCATCAAACTTCTTTGTGCGTATTTGTATGCGCCTCCCAAGACGGGTCGCAAGATTATAGGCAAAATCCCTGCAAGCATACCTATCATACAACTGTATGGTGTTCAAGTGCATCATATAAACGCCCCTTCTTAGAAGGACAGCTGACCGTATCGCATCTTTTCCATGTCCCATCGGGCTGCTGTGATAAGTAAAGCTCTCGTATTCGACTCCCAATTTCGCCTGTTTATAATACAGATCCACAAAACAACGATTTTGTCCAAGGCGTATCTTTGCTTCATCAAGTAGCCTTATCTCATGATTGAAAACTGCGCCATTAAGCCCATAACCTCCCAGAACATGAGGCAGTCCCAGAATCATATATGCCAGCGATTCCATGATTGATGCTGAACCGTCTCTCACATATTTCATAGCCCGTAAAGCTTTTTTGCGTCCATGATACCCCGCGGTTTTTGCAATGAATATATCAAGGTTTTTCTTTGTCGTGATTGCCGCTGATGGTAGTCCCGGCGGATGCGAACATAACTGTAAACCCAGCAAGATAAGTCGGTGAAGGCTCAATTTGCTTGCAAGCTCTAGAAACAACAATTCTGGGGACGCGACCATTCTGCCTTCTTTGTTTGTTACTGCCCCAGATGGAAGAGCGAATTCTGTTGAATGAACCTTTTTACCATTAATGCGAGATCGTGCATTGTATTTGGTAACTGTAATATCGGCAGCATCGATTCCTGAAATCTCGTAGCCGATAACAGTTTCTACAAATGGAATATTCCACATCCTGGCAGCTGCAAAATTGCTTATATAACCTTTCATGTTATTATTTTACACCATAGTGTGCAAATTCTCCACTTATGGGCAATAATTTGGGATAAAATAGTATTTATTGGACAATTAAGTTACATAATACGGGATTCAAATGCATTATTCGGCTCAGCAACTGAAAATCGAACAATTGGCTGCCCAGAGATGGAAATATTGCACACCTTAATGCCACTTTGAGTGTTGCTTGTCGACTTTCAGGGTGAGCACATCGTAAAAACCATCAGAAAAATCATATTGACAACGGTGTTGAATCGTATTATTATTTATGCAGCATATAAAACATACAAAACATATATGTAATATAAACGATATTTTGATTATAAAAGGCTTTTGCGATGTAACCTTAGTACAATTCAGCTGCATCGCAAAATGCCCTATAAAGGAGGTAGTATTATGGCGAAAATATATAAGAGCCTAACAGAGCTTATCGGGAAGACACCCTTGCTGGAGCTTGCGAATTATGGAAGGAAGAATGATATGAAGGCGACTATTGTCGCAAAGCTGGAGTACCTAAATCCAGCCGGAAGCGTCAAGGACAGGATTGCAAAGGCGATGGTGGACGATGCCGAAGCAAGGGGCTTGCTGAAGCCGGGTTCCGTCATCATCGAGCCGACCAGCGGCAATACCGGTATTGGTCTTGCATCGGTTGCAGCGGCAAGAGGCTACAGGATTATCATTACAATGCCCGAAACAATGAGCTCGGAACGCAGAAATCTCTTGAAGGCGTATGGCGCAGAGCTTATACTAACCGAGGGCTCGAAGGGCATGAAGGGTGCCATCGAAAAGGCTGATGAGCTTGCAAAGGAAATACCGAACGCATTTATACCGGGGCAATTCGTGAATCCGGCCAATCCGGCGGTTCATAAGGCAACGACCGGGCCCGAGATATGGAATGATACGGATGGCAGGGTGGACTTTTTTGTGTCTGGTATCGGAACGGGCGGAACCATCAGCGGAACGGGTGAATTCCTCAAATCGAAAAACCGTAACATAAAGATCGTGGCTGTTGAGCCATCGGATTCTCCGGTGCTGTCGAATGGCAAGGCCGGCCCGCATAAAATACAGGGTATTGGAGCAGGCTTTGTGCCTGAAGTATTGAATAGGGCTATTTATGATGAGATTATCACGGTAAAAACCGAGGATGCTTATGAGGCAGTAAGGCAGCTATCAAAGACAGAAGGCCTGCTTGTGGGGGTTTCGTCGGGTGCAGCCTTGTGGGCTGCAACACAAATCGCTAAGCGTCCGGAGAGCGCAGGAAAAACCATTGCGGTGCTTCTGCCTGATGGTGGTGAAAGATATTTGTCCACACCACTTTTTACAGAGTAAGAAATATAGTATAATCTTTACCATGCAAGGCTTTTGCGATGTAACCTAAATGAAACTTGGCTGCACAATATATAGTGACGAACTTTCATATATACCAGCAATATATTGTGCTGCGGAACTCAAAATATGTGACATCGCAAAATGCCCCATGCAGTAAATGAAAGAAGGGATAGAATGGCTAAGGATAGAAAATTGAAATTTGAAACATTACAGCTTCATGTGGGGCAGGAGAAGCCCGATCCCGCAACCGGTGCGAGGGCTGTACCGATTTATCAGACGACCTCCTATGTCTTTGAAAACTGCGCACAGGCTAAAGGCCGCTTCGACCTTACTGAAGCGGGCGATATTTATTCACGCATGTCGAACCCGACGCAGGATGTTTTTGAAAAGAGAATTGCAGCTCTGGAAGGCGGGATTGCTGCTCTTGCAACCTCCAGCGGCGCCGCTGCGGTGGCCTATGCTATTCAGAATATAGCCCATGCGGGCGACCATATTGTTTCGGCCAACACCATATATGGCGGAACCTACAACCTGTTTGCGCATACATTGAAGGATTTCGGAATTGATGTGACCTTTGTCAACGCGGACATAGAGGGAAGCTTTGAAGCGGCGATTAAGCCCAACACAAAGGCAATCTTCATTGAAAGCCTCGGCAACCCCAATTCCAGTATTATCGATATAGACAAGACAGCTGAAATAGCGCACAGGTATGGCATTCCGCTCATTATTGATAACACCTTCGCAACACCTTATCTTCTTCGCCCTATTGAGCATGGCGCCGATATAGTTATACACTCGGCTACCAAGTTCATAGGCGGCCATGGAACCTCCATAGGCGGCATCATTATTGACAGCGGCAAATTCGATTGGGCGGCGTCAGGCAAATTTCCTTCTTTGACACAGCCTAATCCCAGCTATCACGGAGTGCGGTTTACCGAAGCCGCCGGCGCTGCGGCATATATAACAAAGGTCAGGACAACTCTTATGAGAGATACTGGCGCGGCACTGAGCCCATTTCATTCGTTCATCTTCTTACAGGGGCTTGAGACACTTTCACTGCGCGTTGAGCGTCACGTGGAAAATGCGATTAATGTCATCGACTACCTGAAGAAGCATCCCAGGGTTGAACGTGTAAATCACCCTTCGCTTCCTGACAGCCCCTACAATGAGCTGTATAGGAAGTATTTCCCCAAGGGGGCGGGCTCCATATTTACATTTGAGATAAAAGGCGGCGAGCAGGAGGCAAGAGCCTTCATCGACAAGCTTGAAATTTTCTCGCTGCTTGCAAATGTTGCGGACGTGAAATCCCTGGTCATACATCCGGCCAGCACCACCCACTCCCAGATGAACGAGCAGGAGCTGCTTGCTTCAGGCATCAAGAAGAACACGATTCGTTTGTCTATAGGGACAGAACACATAGACGATTTGATTTACGATCTGGAGCAGGCGCTTTAGCAGCATCCCATAAAGGCAATCATACATCCGGAAGAATTTAGTGAAATCGCAACCCGGAAATGCGGAAAAATATGGAGTGCAAAATGATTAGAATCGCCAAGCTAAAAGTACCATTGACCTACGATGATGAAATGCTCAGGAGCATTATCGCAAAGAGGCTGGGCATAGAGCCCGGCCTCTTAGCGCTTATTGATATTGTAAAACGCGCTGTTAATGCAAGTGATAAGCGTGATATTTATTTTGATATGGAACTTGATGTATCTGTTTACAGGGACAAGGACGAAATCCTTACGCGCAACAAGAGAAGGCATGTCACAAAAGCCCCGGAGCTTTTCTATAATGTTCCAACTGCAAAAAAACTTGAAAAACGTCCAATAGTAGTAGGCTGCGGGCCTGCCGGTATGTTCGCCGCACTTATTCTCGCACAGGCAGGAGCAGAGCCTGTTCTGCTGGAGCGCGGTCTTGATGTGGACAGGCGCACAGAAAAAGTTATGAAATTCTGGGGAACCGGGGTTCTTGACCCCGACTCCAATGTGCAGTTCGGAGAAGGCGGAGCAGGAGCATTCTCTGATGGCAAGTTGAAGACCGGGCTAAAGGATGCCCGCAAAATGAAGGTGCTCAGAGAATTCGTAGAGGCAGGGGCACCGGAGGAAATAATGTATCTGAGCAAGCCCCATATCGGTACCGATAGACTGGTCACATCCGTGAAGAGAATCAGGGAAAAGACCATAAGCCTGGGCGGAGAGGTTCGCTTTGGTGCGACCGTAACGGAAATAATCCATCAGAACGGAGCTGTCTCGGCAGTGCGTTATTTGAAAGGTGGAAAAACCTATGAGCAGACCGCTGACAATATCATACTGGCCATAGGGCACAGTGCCGGGGATACCTTTGAAAGCCTTATAGTCGGCGGTGTATACATAGAACAGAAGCCATTTTCCGTCGGCGTGCGGATAGAGCATCCTCAGGAGCTAATTGATAAAATACAATACGGAGACTTTGCGGGACATCGCCTGCTGGGCGCTGCTGATTACAGAATGGTAGTGCATCTGCCCAGCGGAAGAAATGTCTATACCTTCTGCATGTGCCCGGGAGGTCTGGTAGTCGCGGCGACCTCCGAAAAGAACAGGCTTTTGACAAATGGGATGAGCCAGTATGCCCGCAATGGCAGCAATGCCAATGCTGCACTTTTGGTGACCGTTAAAAGCAAGGATCTGGGCAGTGAGGATCCTCTTGCAGGTGTGGCGTATCAACGTAGGATAGAGGAAGCCGCATTTGTGGCGGGAGGCGGGGGATACAGGGCACCGGTACAAAGGCTTGAGGATTTCATTAATAAGCGGGAGACAAGAGCTTTTGGGGATGTGCTGCCCACCTATAGGCCCGGAACCGGTTTTGCGGCAGTGGATTCCTATTTGCCTGGGGTTATAGCAGACTCGCTGCGGCAGAGCATACCTGAGATGGAAGCCTGGATGCCCGGATTTGCTTATGCGGATGCGCTGCTAACCGGGGCGGAGACCCGCAGCTCTTCACCTGTACGGATCACAAGGGGGGAGAGTTTGGAGGCTATTGGTATCAAAGGCTTATACCCCTGCGGAGAAGGAGCAGGCTATGGGGGAGGGATCATTTCCGCCGCCGTGGATGGAATTCTCTGCGCGGAGCAGATTCTCGGCTGCTAAAGATACTCGGATTTCATACATACCCGAAACAAACTGTGTTACGGAACACAAAACATGCTAGAACTCAAGATGCCTTACATACTAGATCGCAAAATTCCCTAAAGGAAGGTGATGGTTATGGAAGATACTAATCTGAATAACTGCTTTGGTTGCGGAAAGGATAATCCAATCGGATTGCAGCTGGAAAACAGTTATGTTGGCGAGAAATCACACATTGAATTTGAAGTAAGACCTCCCTATTGCGGGTATCCCGGGCTCATGCATGGTGGCGTAACAGGTGTCCTCTTTGACGAAGTTATGTTTCATGCCATTGCAAGACTAGATATCGAGACTGTTACATTGAACATGAATATTGACTATGTTGGGCCTGCACTCGAAGGACATTTGCTTATTTGCGAGGCTGAAATTGAAAATCACGAAGGGCGAAAGATTGATGTTGTCGCACAAATAAACGATGCCGCCACGGGAAAGCTCATAGCCAAAGCCAAGGGGAAATTTTTGCAGGTAGATTTGAAGAAAGTGTTGACCGGATGACCGGCGTATCTATAAAGGCGGGGAATTAGGCTGAAGAAGCTCATTTGTCTTTTGCTTTTTGAGGCCTGACTTCAAGCTATCGTATTGGAGTCATGCTTAATTTGCCAGCTTCTACCTTGCCAGTTCACCGATATAGGGCAAATGCCTGTACTCCTGGTTATGGTCAAGGCCATAACCGATAAGGTATATATCCGGTACTTCAAAGCCCACATATTCCAAGGGTATATTCATAAGCCTCTTTCTGGGGTTGTCAAGAAGGGTACAAATCTTAATGCTGGCAGGTTTTCTTGCTTCTAAATTCTGTACCAGGTATCCCATGGTGAGGCCTGTGTTTATTATATCCTCCACAAAAAGCACATGCCTTCCATTGACATTAATATCCAAGTCCTTGTCAATGCGCACAATACCGCTATTATTGGTCACTCCATGGTAGACGCTGATGGACATAAAATCAATATTAAGAGGAAAGTCCAGGGTTCTGGTTAGGTCAGCTATAAAGTACATGGTACTCTTCAAAACACTTACAAGCACAGGATGTTTATCTGTGTAGTCCCGGCTTATTTGCTCTCCCAGCTCCATAACCCTCTTTTTAATTTGTTCCTCAGTAAAAACAACACGCTTAATCTGCGTTAAATTCATTTATTTCATCCTTTCCGCTAAAGCCAAATCGTTCAAGGAGAGAGTAGAAATCTTTTTTATAGACGATATTTATGTTTATATTGGGGTAGAGCTCTCTGACAAGCCTCACCTTTTTGTTTTTGGTGGTCACATATTTTTGATCCATAGTAGTAATCTCAATATAAGTGTCAAATTTGGGTAGATAAAAATCTGGGCTAATGGCCATAGTTACATTACCCTCGGCATCCCATTTTACGGGGAAGGTGTTGGGCTCGTATTGCCATGCTATGCCGTACATATCGAGAATATTGGCGAATTCTTCTTCGGCAGGATGCTTAAATGTGGGCTTGCTCTCGGAAAATTTTACGATTGTATTATTTTCGGAGCTAAGGGTCTTGCTGAACTTCAAGCTTTCCTTAAGACTAATATTAAAGGCAATAAGCTCAACGCAATGCTCAATAGACATATTGTCGGTGTTAAGGATAATATCGTAGAGATGGGGATTTTCCCAATCAAGCTCATAAAGAGTCGAAATGAACCTCTTATGACGCCTATCGCTTTGCCTGAGGAGCTTCTGCGCTTCCGTTTCCTGCAAGCCGTATTTTTTCGAAAAGACTTCAAACCTCGTATCGTCGGAAGCCGTGACCCTTATATTAATGGCATCGGGATGATCGGCAAAAATAATTTGACTTCCCATTCCCAGAATTACGCAGGAGCCCTTTGATGCTTCCTCCAAAAGCCTGTTTTGCATATGTTCTTTAAAGGTTGCCCCATCCTTAGCCGTATTCAAGTAGAACTTGGGGCTTTGCTCAAGCATATTCAGCTCATTAGGGGTTGCTATGTCTGAAAATTGCTTAGCAATAAAATTTCTTCTTGTTATGAGAGGCATTTTAAGCTTTTCAGATAGCTGTTCGGCAATCTCCCGCCCTAAGCTGCCACTCTGCCTAGAAATTGTTATGATTGTCAACAAATCACGCTCCCTTTAGCTCCCCTAGCTAATATACCATAAACAGGGCAAAATCTAAACTAGTTTATGCTAATAATAAAGAAATGTACAGAAATAAATGCATAATTGATAAATAGATAGAAAAATGGAGTTAGTGGGGTATATTTTCTGATAATGCCGTTATTTCGGCATTGCAAATATTTCGATTTGTCGGTATACTTATGTCAAGCTCTAGGGAATACCTAAAGGAAATTACTAAATCGTAAGAGCCGCTGCATCGAAGGATGTAGAAAGATGTGTAGATGGATAGTTTTAAAAGAATTGTTGTCTACTATGTCAGAAAGCTAAGTACGGAAATCTGGTTATGATGAAAGCAATGAGGTCTTGAAAGAGAGAAATCTTAGAAGAGAAAGAATTGTGGGATGAGTAGTTAGGTTGAATGATTTGGTCGGAATGATGAAAGAACATCTACAAAAGGGGCGATACGAATAGTAGTGGAATGATAAAGATTCGCTAGAGCTTTCTATATTTGTGTTTCAGGTAAGGATAAGAGCCTCCGTCTTGGGAGGCTTTTATCTTTGTGTGTGCGCCACAAAATGTTCACTTGGGGGAAATTATCGTACACATTGCAGGTTTCCATACCTTTTGCAGCACGCATATAATCCGGTTGACTGGTGGCCGTGGGGGCAAGAGGCATTCGCCAAGGCTGCAGCCGAAGATAAGCCGGTTCTCCTTTCAATAGGCTATTCAGCATGTCACTGGTGACAATCCCAATACTATAACCAAAAATAAAAAAACCCGCTATTTCTAACGAGTTTTAAAATAATCCCTATAAAATACTATTGACCAGTTTATCAAATAACCTTATAAACTCCGTTCTCTCTTCACTATCCTCAAATGAACTGAGCATCATTTCAATTATTTTTTCTTCACATTCAATATGCTCTGCTAGCGCTTTCTCACCTTTTTCTGTCAACTTAAGACCAAATGACCTCAAGTCTCGGTTAGTGGACGGCAGGCTGATGACCGGCTGGAGAGAGGGAGGCGTAAAACAAAAGGGAACGCTGGATGACTATGCATATATGATATGTGGCATGCTTGAGCTATACTTTTCCGGGTTCTCGCCTAAGTGGCTGGAACAGTCCCTTGTGTGGACGGAACGAATGATTCAGCTGTTCGCAAGCTCAGATGCGGGATTTTACATGACCGGGTCCGATGTGAATGATTTACCGGTACGGCAGATAGTATTCTATGATAGCGCCCTTCCTTCCGGAAATGCGGTTGCAGCATCAAATCTAATCCGTTTATCGGTACTGTGCAATAGAGATGACGTGTACGGTGATTTGCGTTGACAGATAAACCTGCAGTACCAATAAGGAGCTCTTCGCCATTTTCGAGCTTTGTCACAGCAACAAATTGGTGCTGATTACTGTCCATATTCACAATAAAATCTTCGTTGCGCTTTACTCTCTCTGATGGAATACCAAGTATATTTTCAAATACCCCCGGCATACGTCTAAGTGCATTTATCCCCTTACCGTCTCCGATTTCTATCGGCCTTATTAAAAACTCCATTATGGTTTCCCTCCTGTTCTAATATAGAATACTTTTTAATTTGTCTTATTCGGATTGCAAAGCATCTCTCTACTTATATATATCGCCTCTAGAGTTAATATCAAATACAAATATCTCCATTCTTATGACATCCTTAATAAACAAGGCTCTAATATCACCAATTCTTAGCCTGAAATACGGAGGATTATCTTGACCCTGCATACGTTTTATATCACCGGTAGGGAGATTGTTTAATGCATTGTATATTCTTTCTCTTGTTGGTTTGTCATATTTTAAAATTGTTTTTGCAGCAGCTTTTGAATATGAAACCTTATAATTCATTATAGCCACTTTCGCTTTCCGCAACCCTTTCGATATCCTCGGAAGTGAATCGCCTGTTACCCTTTTCTTTCACTAGAATTTTCATGACATGAGAGATCTCATTATCCGAGACATCTTCTAAGGGTAAAGCATCCAAAGCATCGCTAACCTTTTTCCACTCCACATACTCCAGAAACTGGTTGTATTTATCTATGCTTATAATTGCTGCTTCAAGTTTGTTATTTCTTATTATTATTACATCTTCCTTCTTTGCCTTATCAATTGTTTTGGCAACATTCTGTTGTAATTCCGATGTTGATATAAACCTATCCTGTATTAGCATTCACAGTCACCTCAATTATTTTATATATATTATTATAATATGTCATAATAATTTATGCAATATATTATATAAAACATTATAGGAAATTGCATTTAATTATTATTGCTATCTTTAAATTGCTACCCTTCCATTAAAATATGCCTGGAATCCAAAAGGCCAATCCAATACCAAGAGCGAAGGATGCTGTATTTGCCGCCAGGGCATATACAGTTGGCTTCCAGCCGGGAACTTTTTTAAGGCTGTGCTTCTTCAGATACCAGTTATATAGAATCGCTTCAGTAATGAATACCGCAATCTCCAAAAGAACATAGAATATAACAAATGCCATCGCTCCTGACTTGTAATTGATAGCATTAAGTGCGACATTCAGGGCAATCTGCGTTATCAGGTTAACGAGCATGATGAAGCGAATCTGCTTTCTTTCGCGGAATCCGAACAGCAGCGCAATTACCAGCTCGATGGCACTGGTAAGTACAATACGTACAATCAGCGAAAGTGTTTCGTTGGAATAATCATAGGATTTATGGACAGCAAAGCTTGTGCCGGAAAGCTCAGCAGTAAAGTAGCTGTCAAAGGCATAGCGCTCATAGGTGCTATCACTTACTATGAAGCTATCTGTTTCGGGGAAATACACAAGTATTTTAAACACCTTCGGCGGATAGTAAGTCCAGCTGAATTGGTGCGTTTGAGTACAGTTTTTAAAGAATTGTAGAAAATAGAAGCCATCACTGTCTTTATATTCAACGAATTTCAGAAAAATATCATAGTCCTCATCGCCCTCATTGTAATGCCTATACCGCTCCTTACTCTCGCTGAGTGCTGAGTAAGGGCCGGTGGATTCCACACTGGAAAGAAGCGTTGCATAATATGTTTCACCTTCAAGCCCAACAAAATCAATCACAACAGAGGGTTTAGGTCCCATATCCGCATTGATGGTCAATGGGAACATAAGAGTAAAAAATATGATGAAAAGCGGCACGATGGTTATTTTTTTCATGGGGTATTCTCCTTAATAAATTTGATTAAATATAGCTTTTGAGTAGCTTTCAATATCTCCTGGCGTAAGCATGTTGAACTTATCTTTTACCGCACTGAAATATTCTCCTATCAGCTCCTTAGATATTATACGGTCTGAAGGTTCGTCCATCAGCAATCCATCTCTGGTGCTCAACCATGGTTTTTCCATATGCGTAAATTTCTCCAAGGTTTTTCCACTATAGCAGCAGAAGTTTTTAATGACGCTATCAAGTATTGCTTTTTCGAAAGT
>CAYOKA010000006.1:0-38144 GCA_964404395.1 uncultured Oscillospiraceae bacterium
TGCTGCTAAGGATATATTCGTGTTGTATTCAGATAAAATGCGGAAACTCAAAAAATGGATAGTGTCTTGACAAAAAGCCCTAAGCACTTTATAATTGACTTTGCATAAAAAATGTTGGGATGTAGCCAAGCCGGTAAGGCACAGGACTTTGACTCCTGCATTCCGCTGGTTCGAGTCCAGCCATCCCAGCCATGTATATGGTTTAGCACAGCAGACAATTCTATTAACCTGTCGCGATGTGCATTTAGTTGAAAGTAAGGGGACTTGATGTCCCTGAACTTTCAAATATGGGCCATTAGCTCAGTCGGCAGAGCACTTGACTTTTAATCAAGGCGTCCCGCGTTCGAATCGCGGATGGCTCACCAAGTAGAACCTCTGGAAACAATGCGTTTCAGGGGTTTTTGTTTTTTAGAGATAAAGATAAGTTTTCAGGAAAAGTTGAATCTGAGTTGAATGAAAAAAATTTCTTGCTAATTTCACCTAATTTCATATGTATTTTCAGACTGTTTCAGACTGTTGTAGTGTGGATAGTTTCGATATATAATGAATATGTTTTAAGCGACCATTTGAAGTGCGGATATTTACATAATTCAAGAACGTTAAACCCATAAATGCCCAAAATGGAGATTTTATAATGCTGCATATAGTGATATGATGTTATTGAATCAAATTAAACTTAGGGAGAATCAATCTATGAAAGCGGATTTAATGAAACGGCTATTTAAAGGCATTTTTTCGGAAGACATTGTATCCCTCAAAAAGATAGCCAATTTGATAATAAGCGATGAACGGGAACTTGGTCATGGTAAACTCGCAGATTCGCTTGAACACATTAGCGTGACCGAAAAGCCGAGATTTAACTTTTTTGGAGACAAACACGGCAACGGGAATGGCACAGGCGTTTTCAGTTTGCCGATGAGTAAACGCGACAATTCTCAGCTTGTATCCTTCGTACCTCGGGAACTTCTAAAGCACCATATGGTGCTGCCATTAGCTGTAGAAAAGCGGCTTCAATCAATTGAAAAGGAATACGCGGCGAGAGAGCGTCTTGGCAAGTACAATCTTTCTCCGAAGAGGAAGATACTCTTGCACGGCTCACCGGGCTGCGGCAAGACGCTGAGTGCTGAGCGCATTGCGTGGAATTTGGGACTACCGCTCCTTAAGGTGCGATTTGATGCCTTGCTTTCCTCATACTTTGGAGAATCGGCTTCAAATCTTCGAACTGTCTTTGATTACTGTAAGAGAGAGCCAGTGGTTCTGCTTTTGGATGAGTGCGATTTCATTGCCAAGTCGAGGGTAACAACACAGGATGTCGGCGAAGTGCCTCGCATCGTAAATATGTTATTGACACTACTGGACGAGTATAACGCCCCAGGACTGGTTATTGCTACCACCAACCTAAAGATACAGTTGGATGAAGCCTTGTTTCGACGATTCGATGATGTTATTGAAATTCCGATGCCGCAAACCGAAGAACGCGAAAAGCTGCTGAGGATGACACTTTCCGCTATCCCCGTGAATTCAAGCATCGATTTTCGCATTCTTGCAGAGCAGATGGATGGATATTCTTACGCCAACATTGTGCTGACAGCGCAACGTGCTGCAAAACACAGCGTCTTGGCAGGAAATAAAAGCGTAGATAAAGAACATTTTGAACAGGCCATTGCCGAAGGTTCGAAGTTCTAATCTATAGGAGGAAAATCTTATGGCTGGTACAACAGATTTTATACACTTGCCGTTTCCGTTGAAAAAAAGCGGACAGGCAAGATACCCCCAAACACCTATACCGGACAATCAAGCTACTGCTCGCAATAAACAGAATCGCCAAGTTCACCATGATAATCTGCGTTCACAGGCACAAGGTTTATCACGTTTTTGGCAAGACCGCCAATCTGCTCGCAGTCAACAAAATCTGCCTACAATCGTAGGAGGTGTACCGTTTCTACTCGAAATCGAGCCAACTACAGATGTTGAATTCCTGAGAGGATTAGGGTTTGAGGTTGTTTGCGACATTGATGAAGGCTTTATTGTTGTGTCGTCTGAACAGACTGACCTTGCAGCTTTTTTACAGAAAGTTAATGGCTTCGTTTCAGGTGAGTGGGGAGCGGGAAATGTCGCAAAGGTATATGCGTTACATACAGATGACGACCGTCTTAAACGTATTTTATCTGAAGAATTATATAATCGATGGAATACTTTGGATAACGATAGGAATTATACGGTCGAAATTTCCGTTAGCTGTGCTGGAACTGCTGCCGCCCCAAGTTTACCGACCAAGCGGGAAAATGAATCTAATGACGAATATAATAAGCGTATCAAAGATAAAAAAGATAAGTATTTCCAAGAAATTGATGCTCTCATAATGGAACGGCAAACACAACTGGAAAACATCGTCCAAGATTATAATGGTGAATTTCTATCATCCTTTATAGAGGATGGCGATACATTTTCAGTCACTGTAAGCATTTTAGGCAACGGACTACGTGATGTGGTTCTTAATTACTCGTATATTTTCGAAGTTTCGTTTAAGGCGGAAGTGGTGGCTGAAATCGCTAACGAAAATACGCAAAGTGTAACTGACAATCTCATCATTAACGCTCCTTCGCCCGAAAGTCCTGTAATTTGTGTGATTGACAGCGGAATTCAAGAGAATCATAGATACATTGCGCCTGCTATTGTACAAACTGATTCTGTCTGTTTGATTCCGAATCAAACTACTGTAAATGACGAAGTCAGAAATGGCGGGCATGGGACTCGTGTTGCAGGAGCAGTGTTATATCCGAAAGGTGTACCGACATCTGGAACCTATCAACTTCCGTGCTTTATCAGAAATTTGAAGGTATTAGGCAGCAATAACGGGATGTCCGATGAAATAAGCCGTGAAGGTATAATTGTTGAAGTAATTAAGCAGTTCGTAGTAGATACCCCAACAAAAACAAAGATATTTAATCATTCTGTTGGTGAGCGCAAACCGTTTTACGAACTGAAGCATATGTCTCCTTGGGCAGCTAAAATAGATGAAGTTTCATATGACAATGATGTCCTATTCATTCAGGCTGCAGGAAATATAAGAACCGACGTAATAAAGGCATACATACAGGCTGGATATCCTTATCCTGCTTACCTCGGTCAGCCACTTTCACAAATATCCAACCCTGCCCAAAGTCTGCAGGCATTGACCGTTGGCTCAATTTCGAATAGCGATTTTGAAACTGATGACATTATTACTATGGGGAAAAGCGGCGAGGCATCCTCGTTCTCTCGCGTGGGACCAGGTATTTGGGACAGCATTAAACCGGATGTTGTAGAATATGGTGGAACTCATGCAATTAATAAAGCTGGACCCAATGTTGATTTGACAACCCCTGAAGAAGTCTGTCCTGAATTAATTCGTCGTTCGCCACAAGGACCGGCTTTCTCGAAAGACTACATTGGAACATCATTTGCGGCACCAAAGGTTACATACATAGCTTCGGAAATTCAAAAAATGTTACCTAATTCACCCGCTTTACTGTATCGTGCTTTAATCGCACAGTCAGCGCGATGGTTAAATGTGAATTCAACTTTGTCTAACGAAGAATGCCAGACATTTCTTCGACGAATGGGTTATGGTTTGCCCGATGTCGGACGAGCTACGCATAACGATGAATATCGCGCAACGTTAGCCACTATGGAACAGAGGGAGATTTTCGATGGTGAAGCCCACATTTATACTGTTAATGTGCCAAATGAACTGCGAAACTTGGGCGAAAATTACAATATTCTCGTGGAAATAACCCTCTCATACGCAGCAAAGCCAAAGAGAACAAGGAGAAGCCATAGAAGCTATCTCTCAACTTGGCTTGATTGGACTTGTAGCAAAAAGAACGAGGCGAGGCAGGATTTCGAAGCAAGGATTTTTCAGGCGGATTTATCCGGACAAGACGATGGTCAATTCCCGTGGGTGATTCATGAAAGACAAAACTGGGGGAAAGCGAAAGATTTTGCACGTCCAAGACAAACTTTGCAAAAAGACTGGTGTATTTTAGACGCGAGCCAACTAAGCGATGAATTTTGTATTGCTGTTCGCGGACATAAAGGCTGGGGTAGCCTTTTTGGGGCGAAATATGTTCTTGCTGTGAGTTTCGAGGCGATTGACCAAAACATTGAAATATATGAGTATATTCGCCTTAGTAATCAAGTAAGTATTGAGGTAGAAAATCAAGAGGTGCGTGTAGAAATATAGAGGATTTTGTAGATGGAAGCTAAATAAAGGTTTGGTATGTGTAACAATGCCGAAAGCCAGAACCTTTCATCGCCATAAAAGTGTCCTTAGCAACCATCATTTACAGCGTGAACATTTATGAATTTGTTTACCGCCAATCACAACTATGTAAGGAGTGATAAAAACAATAAGATAACTCTTTTCCTTCATTATCGAAAACCATTGTTTAGTTGAATGGGAATATTTTTAAATACCGAGCAACTTTTGCAGCTTTTCTTTCGACCAATATTTATCTGGATATATTTCAGTCTGTTCATACCACTTCTTGAAAATTAAAGATGGTTTAGATGATATATCATTGGAGTTATCGTAAATCAGCATTTTATCGCATATAGGAATTAATTGCGGCAGCAAAGCCAGTGCACGATGATACCTCGCCCGTATTTTGTCTTCCGGAACGTCATGTCCTCCTGCAGCAAAACGTGACTTTACTCTCGCAACATTAATGTTTTCGTCGCAAGTCAATACATACACACATAGCACTTCGTATCCCTGTGATTTCGCTTTTTGCAGCAGTAATAAATTTCGTTCAGTAGACATTACTGTCTCAAATGTGAAGTCTGCTCCACTATTCAAAAGTTCATTTCTAAGTGCTTCTGCCTGTTGTGCTGCTTCAAGGTCGGATAACCCGAATTTCATTTTAAGGTCATCAGCGTTGACGTAGGTTCCAATGACCGGAAGAGCCTTCGTCGCCGTTGTTTTTCCAGAGCCATTAGGGCCAGCAAATACAAGTACGACGGGTTGTTTATATATATCATCCATTTACATATTTCCTTGAGCCGTCTGGGTATTCAAGATATGCCCTTTTGTTTTCAGCGTCGTATAGTGCAACAGGTGAGCCATTCTGCTGCTTTTTAGCAAATTCATGCTTTATGGATGCGGCAAAGGATTCCGTAATGTCGTTTGGCGTATAGCCTGGAATAAATTCAGAGCTTTTTGTGCTGACAGGAAACGGAATGCCATCTTCGATGACTGCTTTGCGAAGAAAAACGTTGAGAGCTGTGCTCATGTTCATTCCAAGCCTGCTAAACAGGTTTTCAGCACGTTCCTTCACATCTTTATCAACACGAATCGTTACCTGCACATCATTTTTCGTTTTCATATATGCGGTCTCCCATTTCTATGTTTTTATTCTTACTTATAATAGCTTTAATTATATTAGGCTTATTTATATAATATGCTTTTGCTGTAGAATAATCAACAGATTTACCGCTTTTGTATATGAAATGTTTATTGTAAAAACTAATACGTGACAATTTACAGGATTTGATGCGGCATTTTAGTGCCGAATAATAGCCTAATAACTATGTCAGAAAATAGTAGAAAAAGGTGACATATTGTGTTAATATCCTTATAGGTTACTAATAAATACAACTATTACGCGACAAAATCTATAATTTGGAGGAAACGAAATGGACAGATATATAATGAAAGCAATCACAAGTAGGAGGCCTCTTTTACCAAAAACCTTATAAGGACAATTTAATATACAAAATAGACACATAATGGTATACTCAGTGTATGGTTAAAATAATCTACAGCACGCTAGAACATGCATGAAAAGGAGCGTTAGCATGACTACCGGGGATTTATCAATGAAGGTCCGCATAATACCTATGACGGAGAATATCACAAGAGTCGTATATGGGTACACAGAAGACAAGTCTGACAAAAGCATCCTTATTTCGGATGAATTTACGCCTCAGAAGGATTTTGTGTCGGAAAGATACCAAGCTGTAGGCGATTGCATTCATTTTTCAAACAAACAGGGAGAGATAATCTTAAGGGAGACAGGGCATAGTCTGACGGAAAAGGAGATATACCGTTGTTTTACAAAAGGTGAACCTGTCGTTAAATACAAGGATACAGCAAATGGGCAGGTATCTTACATAGAAAATGAGGAAAGGGAACTTGCAGGCACATCCTATGAGGGGAAGCTGGTTTTTTCCATAACTGAAGAAGAGGGAATCTATGGCTTGGGTCAGCATGAGGATGGGATATATAACTACAATGGCAGGACGGAGTACCTGTACCAGACAAATATGATAATATCTGTCCCTTTTTTGCTATCATCCCGAAATTATGGGATATTGATTGACACAGAAAGCGCAGTGAAATTTGACTGCAAAAAGGGAAAAATCACATTCACAATCGATACCACTAATGAGCTTTCCTATTATGTTATTGTGGGGGATGGTTTTGAGGAAATCATCGTAGAGTTAAGGAATTTGACGGGAAGAACGCCCATGCTGCCAAGGTGGGCTTATGGATATGTCCAATCCAAAGAGCGCTATCGCTCTTCCGAGGAGCTAATACACACTGTATCGCAGTTCAGGAAGTCAGGTATTCCAATCGATTGCATCGTACAGGATTGGTTTTCCTGGGAAGAGGGCTTATGGGGGGAAAAGCGGGTAGATAAAAAGAGATATCCGAATCTCAAAGAGCTTGTGGGTAAGCTTCATGATGAACACGTGAAGCTTATGGTTTCAGTTTGGCCAAACATGGCGGAAGGCGGAAGCAACCTGCGTGAATTCAAGGATAAAGGTATGCTGCTAGCTAATGCGAATACATACAATGCATTTGATGAAGAGGCAAGGCAAGTCTACTGGGAGCAATGTAATGAGGAATGGTTTTCGGCAGGCGCCGATGCATGGTGGTGTGACAATGCAGAGCCTTTCTCAGATGTAGATTGGAACGGAGAGAGCAAAAGGCCCGATGAGCTGAGATATCGGTTGGTCCTTGAAGAGTCGCGCAAGCACATGGACTGGACACGCTTGAACTCGTATGGCCTCTTGCATGCAAAGGGTATTTATGAAAACTGGCGCAAGACCAACAGTGAGAAAAGAGTTGTGAATCTTACACGCTCCTCCTACATTTCCGGTCAACGATATGGGACGATAGCCTGGTCCGGAGACATTAGCGCCAACTGGGCTACATTAGGAAAGCAGATTACAGAGGGCATCAAGTTTTGTATGAGCGGTATGCCTTACTGGACGCTGGATATTGGTGCATTCTTTACGGTAAAGGATAAATGGGAAAACAGAGGCTGCAATAGCGGCGGCAACCCCAATAAACTGTGGTTCTGGGACGGAGATTACAATGATGGCGTGAATGATTTGGGATATAGAGAGTTATATGTAAGATGGCTTCAATACGGCACCTTTTTACCCATGTTCCGCTCACATGGCACGGATACTCCCCGGGAACCCTGGAATTTTGGCAAACCCGGTGAGGCTTTCTATGATGCAATACTCAAATTCATAGAGTTGCGATATCAATTGCTTCCTTATATCTATTCTCTTGCTGCCCAGGTTTATCAAAACCATTCTACCATTATGCGCAGCTTGATGTTTGATTTTGCGGCGGACGAAAATATTAAGGATATCAGTGACAGCTTCCTGTTTGGAAAAGCGTTTCTTGTCTGTCCCGTGACGGAGCCAATGTATTATGATGTAAACAGTGAGCCGCTTTCAAATACCAAGAAGACAAAGCAGGTATATTTGCCCACAGGTACCTTTTGGTATGATTTTTGGACAAATACATCCTATATGGGTGGCCGGACAGTAGAATGCAAAGCAACCCTAGACACCATGCCGCTCTTTGTAAGGGCCGGCTCGATTATTCCAATATCAGAGCCCCTTTTATATGCAGATGAAAGGAAGGGAGAGGTTTCCGAGATCCTTGTTTACTGCGGGGAGGATGGTGAATTTACCTTGTACAACGATGAAGGAGACAACTATTCCTATGAGAATGGCAATTTTTCGTCGGTACATATGAGCTACAACGATAATTCAAGAGAATTGACCTTTGGAGCAGCATGCGGTAAATTCAAGTATCAGGAACGCTTTAAGATCAAATTGATAGAGGACGGACACGAACCGATTACTACTGAAATTAGCTACAATGGTAAAGAGCAGACTATAGCTCTCCAGGATAGATGCAGGTTGAATAGGCAGTGAGGAGCTTGTGATGGGACGCAGAGGTATTTCATTAAGAAGTAGAATATTTGTTTTTTATGCCGGTATTCTTCTGGTTTCCTTATCTGTCTTTGCTGTTTTAACCATCAGGATTTCTAATCAGGCGATTTTGGATAAGGCGATCAAAAATGCAGAAAGGGAATTGTCTCTGATTGACAAGAGCCTGCTGAGCTTAACAAATAATTCGGAAAACTATATCAGAATACTGTCTACAGACAACAGATTGCAAAATCAGTTGGAGCATGTACGAAACAGGGAATTGGATTTTGTAGACAGTGTTGAGGTGGAAAGAATCTTGTCTACAGTTATTAGCAGCAATGTAGTGCAACCAATTACCAATATTACGGCAGCAAGTATTATATCTGCCGAACGGGTATTTTTTGAAATAGGCTTTGTAGACAACTCCAGTATACGTCCTGTTTTCAACGCCAGGCTGCTTGATCGCATTATGGATAAAAAGACACCTACCTGGACGGGACTACTTTCAATAAAATATAATTCAGGCGGATACGATGATGTATTTGCTATAGCAAAACCTATCATTGGATTTGATACCGGGCATAATTTAGGAACTGCTATCATTTATCTGAAGGAGCAGGATGTAGCATCCATTTATCTGGAAAATATGATTAACCAGGATGATAGGTTCTTTATCGTAGACGGTCAAATGAACATCATATCGACTCAGGATAAGGAGGAATTGTATACGAGGTTCGATGAAGGATTGTATTTGGGTGATTATAGGCTGGAGGAGGTTTCCGACAAGAGCATTATCCGGAATATTGGGGGCAAGCAGTCACTGGTGACAGTTCACGATTTTACAAAGCTGAATTGGAAAATCGTCAGCATAATCCCTCTGGATGAAATTACAAATGAAAACGAAGGAATAACAAAGCTTATCCTAATACTCGGTACAATTTGCCTGGTGTTTGCTTTTGTTGCCTCCTACCTCATATCCTATACGATATCAAAACCGATATTGAAACTAGTAACTATCATGAAAGAAATCAAATCCGGTAACTTAATGCTGAGAGCTGACCTAAATGCGCAGGGTGAAATGGGGATGCTGGCAGAGGGCTTTAACAGCCTGATGGATAGAGTTAACGAGCTGATGGAGCAAATTTATAATAAGCAGAAGGAAAAACAGGAATATGAATTCAAGCTTCTTCAATCCCAGATTAAGCCTCATTTTTTATACAATACAATTGAAACAATCATCTCTTTTATCAAGCTTGGGCTAAAGGATAATGCTGTGATGGCAGCGAAATACCTTGCCGGGTTTTATAGGATTTCCTTGAGTAAGGGCAATGATATTATCTCAATTAGAGATGAGATGAACCTGATTGAGAATTATTTATCGATACAAAAGCTCCGATATGTTGAGTATCTGGATTTTCAACTGGACTTCAAGGAGGAGATACTAAAGTATCGAATTCCCAAATTAACCCTACAGCCCCTGGTAGAGAATTCCATTTATCATGGATTAAAGCAGAAAGATGGAAAAGGCATTTTAACCATTAAAGGATATTTCGAGCAGGGTGTTATCAAGATAGAGGTTTGTGACAACGGTGTTGGAATGAGCGAGGAACAAATAGTCAGAGTACTTTATGGTACATCGAATGATCAGAAGAGTACTGATTTTGGTATTCACAGCGTGGATGCCAGATTGAAGCTATTGTACGGGCACGAGTATGGATTGAGTATTGAAAGCAGGATTTCTGAATATACGAAGGTTACTGTAAGACTACCTGCAGTGACGGGGGATAAAATATGACGAAGATTATGATTGTAGATGATGAGTTTTATTTTAGAGAAGCATTGAAGGTATCACTCCCATGGAAGGAGCTTGGCTTCGAGATATGTGCAGAAGCTAAGAATGGGAAGGATGCCCTGGAGAGGATAGATGATTGCAATCCTGACATAGTGATTGTTGATATTAATATGCCTATTATGGACGGACTAGAGCTTGTTCAAAACGTAAGGGATAGAGGAATCAACTGCAGATTCATTATCCTGACCGGGCATAGCGAGTTCAACTATGCGAAGCAGGCGGTCCAACTTGGCGTAAATAACTACATACTAAAGCCTGTAAATGAAGAAGAGCTTAAAGAGGCACTATTTGAAATCAAAAGAATAATTAAAATGGAAGCAAGTATAGAAATTGAAATTGAGAAGCTAAAGCAACAGGTTAGGGATAGCCTTCCCATGTTGAAAGACAAGCTGTTGAATGAGTTGATTGAGGGAAGGTTCAAAAGCGGGAAAGAGGAAACTATAAGAAAGATGGAATACCTGGATGTATGTATTCGTTCAGAACACTATCAGGTGGTTTCCATTGAATTCGACTATGAAGAAAGCCTTAACTGGGATGTTGATGACAGGCAATTATGGAAATTTGCCGTGTCTAATATTATCAGAGACATTCTGCCCGAGCAGTTTGTTTTTGAGATATGCTATGATCGGGATGATAAAATATGTATCATCATAGGCCTGGACGATATAGATTACCCAAATGGCATTTCCCCATTGCTTGAAAACCGATTGGAATTGATTCGCACTTCGGTAAGCAAGCACCTGGGTTTCACGATTACAATAGGCGTTGGTAATGAGAAAAGTGACCTGTTCGATATTTCTCAGTCCTATAAAGAATCCTTGGTGGCAGTGAAAAGCAAGCTCACGGTAGGGAAGAACAGAATCATCCCCTACAGCTCAGTAGAAGACTCGGTAATAAAGAGAAACCTATTTACAGCTGAACATCGGAGCCAGCTTTTGATGAATATGCGCACGGCGGATGAAGCAGAGGTGAGCTCGCTTATAAAACAGATATTCCTTGAGATGCGTGGTGAAAACATTCATCATGAAATCCCTTTTGTAGTCTGCATCGAAATGGTGGCTGTATGTCTGGAATTTATTGTGGAGGTAGGCATAGGCCTGAATGATATACTCCCGAACAATCAGCTCAATGTAATTGAAGAAATTCAATCAAAAAAATCCATAGAAGAAATGCAAAGCTGGATAGAGGAGCTGTTTCAGTATACGCTGGAAACCTTGAAAAAGAATAAGCACTCGAAGGCGTCAAGGCTCGTTGAAGAGGTGAAAAGCTATATAAAGAACAATTACTATAATAATGAGCTCAGTATCGATGAAATTGCTAAAAGCCTATTTGTCAATTACGCCCACCTTTGCTTCATCTTCAAAAGAGATACAGGATTTACTATCAACGAGTATTTGACTGAATTTAGAATTAAGAAAGCTAAGGAGCTGTTTGACGATGGCAACACACTTATACTTGATGTTGCAGACAGAGTGGGATATGCTGATGCCAATTACTTTGGGAAATGCTTTAAAAAACGATATGGCTTGTCGCCCAGCAAGTATATAGATAACATACGCCATTAGTTGGCATAGCAGAATTCTTCCATTTTATACGCCAAACCCAACATTTTTCCTTGTCACCGAAAAATATTCTCTTTAAAGATGTGAATTGTAATTGTACAATTGTCGTGTAACAGTTACATAAACCTTTCGGAAGGATCGTTTAAATTTATTCAAAACATTAAGGAGGTCATACAATGAATAAGTTGGCAAAGATTATGTCTATAATTATTGCTTTAGTCATGGTATTGTCTTTGGCTGCATGTGGAGAGAAAAAAGCGGCTGAAGAACCGACAAAAGCGTCATCAGCAGCGGCTGATAAAAAAGATGCTGAACCGGCACCGGCAGCAGACCCTAAGCCTGCTGAAACAGTAAAGATTAAGTTCCTTTCACTTAGTTCTGATGACAACAGGAACAACATCCGTGAGAATTACATAAAAGTAAATGTTGCAACAGAACTGCCCAATGTTGAGGTTGAATATGATTTGGGCGGCGGTGGACAGGATTATGCAAATAAGCTGAAGGCATACAATGCCTCAGGAGATATGCCTGATGTATGGTTTTCAGAGCAAAACCTATCCAGCGTAGTTGTCACTGCAGGCAATGCATTGGATTTGGCTCCGTATGTTGCAGCCTCCGGTTTTGACAAGAAGTTTAAAATGGCAGAGGTAATTGCACCCGACCAAAACGGTAAGATTTATTGTGTACAGCCGGGAGCTGACCAGTATTTCACTCCCAGATTGTGGTATCATAAGGATGTATTCGCTGAGTATGGTATTGAGGTTCCTAATACATTTGATGAGCTTGTTGAAATCTGTAAAGTTCTCAAAGGCAAAGGGATTGTTCCTATGTCCATCGTTGGTAAGGATGGATGGACTCCTAACCTACATATGCTGCAAACAATGATTATGGCTGAAGATCCACAGGTGGCCGTTGATTTGGTAAATAACAAGACTGACTTCAGTAACCCGGTAGTCAAGAATGCTCTGGGAAGAATACAGACACTTGTTAACGAAGGCGCGTTTGCACAAGGTGTTACGAACATTGATTATGGTCCTGCCATGGAAATGTATACATCAGGAAATGCTGCCATGCTGGCAATGTTTACCTGGGAGACCGGCAATCTGGAAACATCCAGCCCGGATACAGATTTCATCGTATGGCCGTCGGCAAAAGATGGAAATGACGCAAATGCATCCATTCAGTTCTGGGGTGCTCCATTGAGCGGATATCTCGTATCAGCACAGACAGAAAACCCTGAAGTTGCAGCGAAGTTTGCAATGTTCTGTGCAGAACAAGATGCACTGTATTATAACATTGAACAAAAGGCACCCACTTCACTTGATACAGGGGTAGTGATTGAAGGTATTTCTCCTCTGCTTCAAAAGAATCTGGATCAGTTCAGCGCAGCACAGCTGAAGGTTCCGTCCTTGTGGGCTGCTACCTTTAGTACAAAGATGTCTGCTGAAATATCCACACTGAACAGTAAGCTTCTCACCGGACAGTATTCACCGGACGACTATATTGCGGCAATTAACCCGATATGGGCAGAGAATTTTGATTGACTCGACACAGATAGCACAGTAATATAGAGATAATTGGGACATAAGCGACATCCCTATATGAGTATTTTCACATATAGGGATGTTAGCTGGATAGGTGACAATATGAACAAATTTTTTGGAAATAAGCTTGCAATATTCGTATTTGCATTCCCGGCTCTGCTGCTTTTTACAGCTTATGTTATTTATCCAGTTATTCCGGAACTTATCATAAGCTTTCAGAAAAACGACGGTTTTAAGAGCATGGGATATGTGGGAATAAAAAACTATTTAGATGTTTTTCAAGATCCGACATTTTGGAAATCGAATCTGAATACATTTATCATGGTAATAATATCCACATGCGTAGGACTACCTGTGTCGTTGATTTTTGCGCTGGTTATGGATAGGCAGAGCGAGAAGACAAAAAGGTTTTTTAAAGCAAGCAGTGTGTTGCCGGCAGTGCTTTCTGTTACAGTCATAGCACAGATGTGGGTCGCGATTTATGAACCCATGTGGGGCTTGGTAAACAGCATATTAAGAGCAATTGGGCTTGACAGCCTTGCTCTGGCGTGGCTATCAGATGCGAGAACGGTAGTTCCTGCGATAACGGTGGCATTCCTATGGCAGTATCTGGGGTTGAATGCTCTGCTTTTCTACACGGGCATCAAGGCAATTCCGAAGACATATTACGAGGCTGCAGTCATTGATGGTGCAGGATTTGTTAAAACAAGCCTGAAAATCACTATCCCCCTTTTACAGGAGGTAACTAAGTATTTGCTTGTTCTTTCGGTATTAGGCTGTATGTCTCAGTTTGCCCATGTCAGAATTATGACCGGCGGAGGACCCGGCGATATATCAAGAACTGTGATTTACCATTTGTATTTTAAAGCGTTTAGTGCATCCGATTTTGGTCAGGGCTGCGCGATAGCTATAGTATTTATAATAGAATGCCTGATATTGACATTTTTTATAAATCGATTTGTAGCGAGAGAGAAAATTGAGTTTTGACAGGATGGTGTAGAAATCATGATTAATAACAAGTTAAAAAGGTTGGTCAATGCCTTGATGATACTCACGGGTATTTCCTTTCTTTTTCCGCTGTTCTGGATGATTAATTTGTCGTTTAAGTCAAAAAGTGATGTATATGACAACCCCTTCGGTTTACCAAAGCTATGGGTTTTTAACAATTACAGCGATGCACTTGAGAAATTCAGCTTCGTGAAATACTTGTCTAATAGCCTTATTTACTCAGTATCTACAATAGTGATAACCGTATTTTTTGGAAGTATGTTTGCCTATTGTTTGAGTAGAATGAATTGGAAATATAAAGGCTTTGCCTTAAGCTATATAGCAATGGGATTGGTTGTGCCGGCTCAGGTGGTAATCATACCAATCCTCATAATGACTAGAGATATCGGGCTAAAGGGTACACACCTGAGCCTGATTCTCCCGTATTCAGCATTTGCCCTTTCATCCTGTGTTCTTATGCTTTACGCCTTTTTCAGAGGATTGCCCAAGGAACTGGAAGAGGCCGCTTGCATAGATGGCTGCAATATATACCAGACATTTTTTAGAATCGTGCTACCGGTAATAAAGCCGGCAATTGCCACACAATGTGTTCTGATATTCATGAATACATACAATGAGTTCTTCCTGGCTTTCATTTTGGCAGCCGAGGACAAGATTCGACCTTTGACGGTGGGGCTGCTAAATTTCTTTGTGAGCATAGGAGTGTCCCACTGGGGACAAATCGGGGCAGCTATGATAATTACAAGCCTGCCTACGATAATCGTATACATGATTGGAAATGAGCAGATAGAGGGTGCGTTGACTGCAGGAGCCATTTTGAAATAACCTTAGCCCTGATCAAGGAGGGATAAACATGCCCTCATCATTGACAGGGCTTTTCTTTCCTGCTATTATTGAATCGCAAGCTAAACGTTACGCGGTAGAAGGTGATTATAATAGCAGCAGCAACTATGAAGGACGTGGCAAGGCTTTCAGGGCTATCAATTGCCACAGTATCAAAATACATAAATGGCGGCAATGTCCTGGAGAGTAACAGGATTTTAATAGAAAAGGCCATAAAGGATCTGGACTTTAAGGTCAATGAAATAGCAAGAGGCCTTAAGACAAATAAATCTATGACAATAGGCGTCCTAATCCCGGATTTCAGGAACATTTTTTTCACATCGATTGTTTCCGATATTGAAAATGTCTTGATAGAAAACGGATATAGCACAATTATTTGTGACTATAAAAATAGTGAACAGCTTGAAAAGAAGAAATTTAACTTCTTAGTTAATAAGCAGGTAGATGGTATTATTATTATTCCCAATGGTAACGGCAATGGACAGCAAGTACAAAAACTGCTTGCAGAAAATGTGCCGGTGGTACTGATAGACAGGGCACTAGAGGGAGTTGACTGTGATATGGTGCTGGTTGACAATATGAACGCATCCTACAATGCGATTGAGCACCTTATCGTTAACGGGCATAAGAGGATTGGAATTATATGCGGACCCGATCATGTCTTTACGGCAAAAGAGCGACTGCAAGGATATATCAGAGTACATGACGATTATTCCATGAAGATTGACGAAAGCCTCATTAGAAAAGGTGATTACGGAAGCGAAAGTGGGTATAGGCTGCTCAGTGAAATGCTGGATTTGGAAAAACCGCCAAGCGCTGTTTTCGTTACTAATTATGAAATGACCATCGGAGCTATCATGGCTATAAACGATAGAGAGGTCAAAATACCGGAGGAGCTTTCTATTATCGGGTTTGATAATATTTACATGGCCAAAATTGTGAAGCCTGCCCTAACCATTATTGTGCAGCCTATGGAGCAAATAGGAGAGGTTGCAGCAGGTTTACTGCTTAAGAGGCTGAAAGGCGACATGAGCAATTATCCTACCATGTTTAGGCTAAAAACAAAATTGCAGATCAACAAATCAGTTAAGGAAATGGTTTAAGACTGAAGCGATTTGAAATGGGGAAATGTATGAGAGGGTTACTGGGCAAACTTAAAGCTGAACTCTCTTCCAATTTAAAATGGAATAGCCTTTCTGTGCTCATGGCCTTTACTACCACAGTAATTGCTGTAGTAGCGGTATTGATGATTACTTACACTGTGAACAAACGCTTTAACAACTCTATTGATCATACTACAGAGCGGAATAATGCACAGCTTGTCGATAATGTGACCAGCAGCATTGATAGCTATCTAGAAGAGATGCTTTCTGCATCTGAAACCATTTCCAGACTTCTTATAGATTATAATGTGGACAGAGTGCTCCGCAGCTATCATTTCGTTTTGCGTGATGATATAGACACTATTGCAGTGTTTAATGCACAAGGCGAGCTTGTGATGAAAACTGACTCACGCCCATTGAAAAAGGATGCCAATATTAAGAATCAAGACTGGTTTCGCAATATTGCGCCGGGCAGTCGATTTTATATGTTTACACAGCCTCACGTTCAGCGTTTATATAAGGGTGAATATCGTTGGGTTATATCGCTGAGTAAAGGTATTGAATGTGTGGATGGGAATAGTGCACACCAGGGTATTATGCTGGTTGATTTGAATTTCAATAATATTAAGGAATTGTGCTCTAAGGAGCTTGGCGAGAACGGTTATCTTTATATTGTGGACATAAATGGCAAGCTGATATATCATCCTAATCAACAGATGATTTATGCCGGCATCGAAGATAAGACAGTACCTATAGCCAGTAATCTGGCAGATGGCAGTACGATATTTTTGCAGGATGACGGCAGGATGCTGATTAGTGTAAAAACACTAAAAAATGCAGACTGGCGAATTGTAGGAGTTAGTCCGTTAAATGGCTTATTCACGTATGATGAGGAACTACGCAACTTCATTAGGCTCATTGTAGTTGGAGTTGCATTGCTTGTCATTTGCATGTCAATATCTGTATCAATTCTTATTACCAGCCCTATACGCCGCTTAATGCGCCTGATGGGCAAAGTTGAGGCCGGAAAGCTCGACACATTTTCAACTGTACGCAGTGTCTATGAGGTGAATCAACTGTCTTCTTCGTTTAATCAGATGGTATACAAGATTAAAAGACTAATGGAGCAGGTGATTGAAGAGCAGAAGCTGCTTCGAAGGAGTGAGATGAAGACACTGCAGGAACAGATTAACCCTCACTTTTTATACAATACCCTCGACTCTATTGTGTGGATGGCGCAGGACGGAGATCAGGAGAATGTGGTGAAGATGATTACGGCACTGGCGCAGTTTTTCCGTTTATCTCTCAGCGGAGGCAAAGAAACTATTTCAGTGAAGGACGAACTAAAGCATGCGGGAAACTATTTGGTAATACAAAAGATGCGTTACGATGATCAATTTGATTATGAAATAACCTTTGATGACGCGGTGCTAAGCTGTAAGACGCTCAAGATTACGCTTCAACCCATAGTGGAGAATGCTATTATACACGGCGTGAGTAATCTGCCGTATAAAGGTAAAATAACTATTTATGCCGGTATATCTCAAAAGAAGCTGATCTTTGAAGTGAGCGATAACGGCTTTGGAATCAATCCTAAGCAGCTGGAGAATATTTTAGAGAATAGCTTGTCCGGCAGGTCCGGCATAGGTGTTTATAATGTGAATCAGCGGATTCAGCTTATGTATGGTACGGAATATGGTTTGCAATTCGAAAGCGAACCTGATGAAGGAACAACGGTGCGTATAGTATTACCTTTGATAAGATGAGGAGGGAGAAATGAAAAATAGAATTTGTTTCATGCTCTTGAGTCTGGCAATGGCATTAAACCTCTGTTCCTGTGCATCTACCAAAAGGGATTATAAGGTAGACCTAATTGTAAAATCAACCAGCTCAGAATTCTGGATGAGTGTATATGATGGTGCAAATGCAGCAGGTATAAAGTATAATATTGACCTTCGTTTTTTAGGGCCAACAATGGAAAAGGACTATCGTAATCAGGTTTCAATTATTGAGCAAAGCATACTGCATAAACCGGACGGTATAATTTTGGCAGCAGGTGATTACCAAATGATGGCTACGCCTATGACGATGGCAGAGGAAGCTAAGATACCTCTTATACTGGTGGATTCGGGTGTGGAAAGCGACAAGTGGATTTCCTTTGTATCAACTGATAATTATGAAGCCGGGAGTGTCTTGGCTCAGGAAATTGAAAAACGCTATGGAGGAAGGGCTAAAATAGGCGTGATTAGCTTTGTTAAAAACTCTTCCCCCTCAATAGAACGTACTAACGGCTTTAGCAATTATATTAATGAAAATACCGATATGAAAATTGTGGATACAGTATACTGTGACTCCAGTATTGAAAAGGCAGAAGAGCTTACCGGAGAAATGATAGAAAGCCATACTGATATACAAGTGATTGCAGGCTTAAATGCCCAGTCGGCTACAGGAGCAGCGCGTGCTCTTTCAAAGCTTGAGCGCACTGACATTTTTTTAGCGGGTATTGACTGCACAGTAGAGCAAGCGGATTATATGGAGCAGGGAATATTAGAGGTGGCGGTACTGCAAAATCCCTACTTGATGGGCTATTTCAGTGTAGAAACAATGTATAGAGTATTACGAGGAGAGAAGGTTGAAAAAAGCATTCGTACTGCCGTCTATGTGGTAGACAAGGATAATATGTTTGATGACGAATTCGAGAGGTTGATTTTCCCATTCTATTGATAGAGTAAAAGAGCAATCGTATTTCCAATGGTTACAATCGTTTTTTCCATTCAATTTCCAGATACCTTTTGCTATGATGTGGCTGTAAGAGAAACGTTTCACCCAGCGAATAGTGGGAGGTTAGGTTATGGCTGAACTGCTCAAAATGTGTGGAATCTCTAAAATATTTCCGGGCGTAAAAGCATTAAGCGATGTTAGCTTGGAGCTCAATGAAGGAGAAGTCCACGCTTTGTGCGGAGAGAATGGTGCCGGGAAATCTACGTTGATGAAGGTCCTTTCAGGCGTCTATCAGGCTGAAGAGGGTGAGATATTTATTAACGGAGAAAAGGTTGAAATTGAAAACACAAAAACGGCACAGCAGTTAGGTATTAGTATTATTTATCAAGAGTTTAACCTGTGCCCCCACCTATCTGTTGCAAACAATATCTGGCTTGACCGTCAGCCCCAAAAAGGCGTATTTGTAGATGACAAAAAAATGACTGAGCAAACACAAGTGATCCTTGATGAGCTGGGGCTTTCGATTAGCCCAAAGGCGCTCATACTCACGTTAAGTGTTGCAGAACGGCAGATGGTGGAAATCGCAAAGGCTATTTCCTTCAACTCCAGGATCCTGGTAATGGATGAACCTACGGCAGCACTTACGGAAACGGAGATTGACAGGCTGTTTACCATAATACACAGGTTAAAATCAAAAGGGGTAGGGATAATATACATTTCTCACCGTTTAGAGGAGCTTTCACGTATTGCGGACCGCGTATCGGTTTTACGAGACGGACAGTATGTGGGTACATACCACTACAAGGATGTCACAGTCGACAAACTGGTGCATTTAATGGTCGGACGTGAGCTGAGCAACAAGTTTCCGGTGTACGATAGAAAGATTGGCGAGGTGCTGTTTGAGGCGCGAAATATTAGAAGCAAGAAGCTGAATGTGAGTAATATACAGGTTTGTACCGGTGAGATTGTAGGTATTGCTGGTTTGATGGGAGCCGGGCGCTCAGAGTTGGCAAGAGCAATTTTTGGTGTTGACAAGACTTACCACAAGGAGGTCTTTATTGATGGTAAGCCGGTCACGATTAACAGCATCACCTCAGCCATTAGAAATGGCATAGGCTACATAACTGAGGACCGCAAAAAAGATGGCCTTGCACTAAACATGACAGTGGAGAGCAATATAAATTTAGCGCACATTCCCAACCTTATCAAAAAAGGATTCATTGACAACAGTGCGGCTAAAGAAAATGCTGCTAAATATATAAATAGTCTTCGAATTAAGACGCCGAGCATGTATCAGAAGATGCAAAATCTTTCCGGTGGCAATCAACAAAAAACCGTACTGGCAAAATGGCTGTGCAACGACATTAAGATTCTTATTTTCGACGAGCCCACACGAGGTATAGATGTAGGTGCGAAGTACGAAGTTTACGAGCTTATGAATAGACTCAGTGATAATGGCGTTGCCATAATTATGATTTCCTCAGATTTGTCTGAAATCATGGGTATGAGTGATCGAATTTTGGTAATGCACAATGGAGCAATCAGTGGTGAATTTAACCGTAGTGAGGCAACACAGGAGGAGATTTTACGCTGTGCTGCAGGGCTGCGTAAGGACGAAGGAAAGGGTGCTTAGCAAATGAGTGAATTAGTAAGTTATGTAAGGAAGCTTAAGGAAAATAGAACGATGGGTAAAAGTAATATGTTTCAAAAGTTTTTAACATTTGGCGTGCTGATTATTCTCTGCTTATTTTTTGGGCTTCTCACTAAAGGTAGCTTTCTGAGGATTGAAAACCTTCTTACTATTGCACTACAGGTCACTCCATATGCAATCCTTGGTTTTGGACTCACTTTTGTACTTATTTCCGGAGGCACGGACTTATCAGCAGGCTCTGTCATAGGTTTTGGCGGCATTGTTTGTGCAAAGGCTGTAACTTTAGGGATTAGTATACCAATTTCAATAATTATAGGGCTGCTTGCCGGGGTAATAGCGGGGTTTATCAATGGGATTTTTGTCACCAAGCTAAGTGTTACACCATTTATCGCAACCCTCGGCACACAGTTTGCTTTTCGCGGGCTTACTCAGTTGGTTGGCCAGGGGAGACCCGTATCAATACAAGCGTTAGATGATAAAGAAATTATCTCGGTATTTAGGTTTATTGGTGGAGGTGCAGTCTTCGGCAAGATTCCATTTCCATCGATTATTATGATAATTATAGCTATAGTACTTGGCATAATCCTGGCAAAAACCGGTTTTGGGAGGCGGCTCTATGCAGTTGGTTCTAATGAAGAAGCTGCAAGGCTTTCCGGCATAAATGTCTTCAAAACCAAGATGACTGCCTATGTTATCTGTGGTGCTACAGCAGCTATGGCCGGTATTCTTCTGGCAGCCCGTCTCGCTTCTGCACAGTCAAACGCAGGGCAGGGTTATGAGCTTGAGGGTATTGCTGCGGCAGTTATTGGAGGCACATCGGTAATGGGTGGTGAGGGCGGCATCTTAGGTACGGTAATTGGTGCACTTGTGATGGGTGTTCTGCGCAATGGGCTGAACCTATTAAAAGTGGATGCATTTGTGCAGATGGTTATTATCGGAATCATAATAGTCATTGGTGTATGGTACGATACTGCGCGAAGGAAGAAACAATCCGTTTAGGTATATTAAAAGCCGTAAAAGCGGCTAATAAATATAAAAGGAGATAGTATTATGAAAAAGGCATTCAGTATTCTTCTGGTATTTGTTCTCGTTCTTTCTATGCTTGTTGGCTGTGGGGCTGACAAAAAGGACGGATCCGCTTCATCCAGCAAGGGAAGCGAAAAAATCAAAATTGCGTTGGTAACTAAAATGGTAGACTCACCCTATTGGCAGACTGTAAAACGCGCAGCTGTGGAAAAAGCAGAAGAGATGGGCAACGTAGAGCTTACGCATCTTGGACCACCAACAGAGGCGGATATTGACAAACAAGTGCAGATAATTGAGACTTGCATAAACGACGATTATGATGGAATCATTCTCGCAGCATGTGATAAGGATGCTCTTATCGAGCCGGTAAGAAAGGCAAAGGAAGCCGGTATTCCTGTTGTAATGATTGACTCCGGTATCTCTGAGCCTGTATACGATGCATTTTTGGCTACCAATAACATTCAGGCCGGTGCAGAGTGCGCTAAGTTAATGGCTAACCTGATAGGCGATTCAGGGCAGGTCGCGATAGTTAACTTTGCGGCAGGTACACAAACCGCCGTTGATAGAGAAGCCGGTTTCACCGAGGAGATCAAGAATAATCACAAGAATATCGAGATTGTTGGCGTTCAGTATTGTAACTCCGACCCAACCGTAGCAGCAAACCAGGCAACTGACTTTATATCGGCTTATCCTGACCTGAAGGGTATATGGGGTGCTAATGATCAGTCTGCAATCGGAGTTGCTCAAGCAGTTACAGAAAAAGGCAAGAGCGAAAGCATTATGGTAGTAGGTTTCGATAACTCTGACGACATTAAGGCGGGATTGAAGTCGGGCACAATCAAAGGAACAGCTGTCCAAATGCCTACACAAATGGGTTCCAAAGGTGTTGAAATTGTCGTCGATCTACTTGATGGCAAAGCACCTGCAGACAAAGCAGTGGACACAGGTGTTACCATGGTCACCACCGAAAATATGTCAGATCCTAAAATAGATGCGATTCTGAATCAGTAATTTGATTGTCCCATATATTGGTTGCATTTATTTCAAAGCAGTGATCAAGAATTTACGGGGGCATAAGCATAATGCCCTCGTAAATCGGTTTTTTTTTATAAAAAGCTCGGCTTTTCAATGACGATGTAGTAGACTTAAGTTAATAGAAGTGGAGGAACTTTGAGCTTTCGGGGGACTAGATTAAAAATGGGGTGAATAATTTGAAAAGAATGCTGGCAAAGGTATTTAAGGTGTTTAGTTTTCCCGCGACTATAAAAAGCAGAATGATTTTAGGATTTAGTCTGATTGTTATTGTGATGGGCTCAATTAGCATTGGCTCTTTTTTTATTATCCGGTCTTTCATGTTAAAGTTTGACAACATGGTTCAGACAACAATTACAGCAAATGAAATTAATAATTCGATAACAAAAATTCCGGAACATATTACTGCATTTATTAATGCTCAAGATAATATAGAGAATGCAGACAACCTTACGGCTGAAATGAGAAAAATGCAAGATAACATTATTCTGCTCAGGAAGATTGTTTCTGACAAGAAAATCTATGAGTACATAGATTCAGTAGAGAGGTTCTCCATATCAATTCAAGAAGACATCGAAGGGGTTTTTAGCAGCGAGTCAAAAGATGAGGCTCTAAAACACAACGAACATGTGAAAACAATCTTGAACTTAAGCAAAACTAATGTTGATAAATTGATTGCAGCGGAATTGAACAGTCAATTAGAATTAAAAGAACAGATTAGTAATCGAGCTAATATCATTGGCGTTATTGTCATTCTGGTAATTTTGTGTGTAAGCTTAATAAGCATAATCGGCTCAACGACTTATTCCAGTAAAATTGGAGGAATCATCAATAAACTGTCCATCTCTGCGCAGAGTATTACAGATGGCAATTTGAAAATTGAGCACATAAAAACAAATTCAAAGGATGATTTAGCGTTATTAGCACAGGGCTTCAACAAGATGGTAGAAAATCTTTGTTCAATCATAAGCAAGATTAGTGATACAAGTGAGAATGTTGCAAATTCAGCCGAGTATCTAAAATCCGGGTCAGAGCAGAATACAAAGACTATTGAGCAGATTGCAGCTTCAATTATGCAGGTCTCACTGGGAGCATCAAAGCAGCAGGAGCAGTCTGAAATGACTGTAGAAGTAACAAAAAATCAGCTGGAAAGAAGTAACAAGATTTATGATAATTCTCGTATCGTACTAGGTACTGCCGTGAAGGCTAGTGAAGCAGCTGAAATTGGTAATGACAAGGTAACTGAATTGATTGATCAGATAGGTATTATTCAAGAAAAGATTGTCAGCACACAAGAAATTGCTGAGTCATTGAAAAAGAAGTCTTCGGAGATTAGAATTATTTTGGATGCAATAACTAATATAGCATCAAAAACAAACCTCCTGGCTCTTAATGCTGCCATAGAAGCCGCTAGAGCAGGTGAGCATGGAAGAGGGTTTGCTATTGTAGCCGATGAAATTCGCAAGCTGGCGGGAGCCTCGGCCAATTCGGTAGAAGGTATTACCGAGATGTTAAACGAAATACAGAACCAGACAGAACAGGTCGCTGAAAGAATGGGACTTGGGGTTGATGAGATTAGTGAAGGAATCGAAATGGCTGAAAAAGCAAGAAAGTCCTTTGAAGAAATTGTTAGTACCAACAGAGATGTGGATACCCAGGTCAGACAAATAACTGAAGAAATAGAACAAGCGACAATAGAAATTCAAACAGTTGAAGAGATGAACAGGATTGTACATGGTGTGGCAAGGCAGTTTATGGCAGAAAGCCAGGAGATTGCCTCAGCCGTGCAAGAGCAGTCTGCCGGCCAGGAGGAAATATCTTCTTCCGCTGCTATGCTTTCGGATTCGGCTGATGAGCTTAAGAAGGTGATTAGAGAATTTAGACTCTAGAATCGTATGCTGCAGGGAATGGAGCCAAAAAAATGGGGGTACACTGATGTATAAGCTAATCTTTGCAGATGATGAGGCATTGGTACGAAATAGCGTTGCGAAGTTAATTCAATGGGGAAAAAGTGGGTTTGAGCTGGTGGGGTGTTGCTCTAACGGGCATGAATTACTGGAGATGGTCGAAAAGGATACCCCTGATATTGTCATAACCGATATTAATATGCCATTTGTCAGTGGAATAGAAGTGGCACGTAAGCTAAAAAGTGATTATCCTACAGTGAAAATTATTTTTTTAACAGGATACGATGATTTCAACTATGCACAGCAGGCTATTGACTTAAAGGTATTAAAGTATATTTTAAAGCCTGTCACGGCAGAAAACCTGTCAGATTGTCTTGACAAAACCAAGAAGATTTTGGATAATGAGTGCCTGCAACGTCGCAATGTGGCACTGTTGGAAGATTTCTATTATCAAAATAAAGCTGTGCTTCAAAACATATTTTTAAATTGTCTTTTTACTACCGAAGTTAGTGACGCTGAGGTTGTAAAAAAGCTGGAGTTTTTAGAACTTGATTTTCTTGCAAGCAAACAGTTTCAAGTAGCTATTTTAATGGGAGACGACATTCGAAACGAGGAATGGAACAATGAGTCGGAAAGACTGATGAACTTTTCGGTGTATAATATCTCAAAAGAAATCATTAAAGACAGGGAAATGGGTTCAGCAATAATCGGGAATGGCAGTATTATTGCACTTTTAACAAACGCAAATGATATCGACGAGGAGAATTGGAAGGAAGAAGCGATTATTGTACTGGAGGAAATTCGAGCTTCCATTGAAAAGCATCTTGAGTTTACTGTATCAGTAGGAGTGGGTAGCGTTTACCATAGCTATAACAATATTCACAGATCCTATGATGAGGCACTTTCTGCTTTAGGATATCGTTATGCAATAGGCACAAATAGGATAATAATCATCAACGATATTGAGCCACAAAGGAATAATGCGCCGGTATTCAGTAAAGAAAAGGAGCTTCAGCTGCTGGCCAGTATTAAGGCAAACAATAAGAATGAAATGTTTGAAATTGTGGACAGCTTAATTAATGATGCTGCTTGTCACACCAATATGGAGCAGCTGAGAAGTTATGTGATTAGTATGATAATCAATATTGTCCGCGAAGCAGAGAGCATTAACCTGGATACGCAGGAGCTTTTGCGTTTTGGCGATATTCGATATGTTTTGGATTTGAAGACAGTCAAGGAATTACAGGACACGGTATTGAAGGTGTGCGGCAGTTTAATGGAAAGCATCTCCCAGAACCGTAAGAATAGCTGTTCAGCGTTTATTGAGCAGGCAAAATGCTTTATACAGGAGCATTTTGCAAACTATAATATCTCGGTTGATATGGTAAGCCAGCATCTGCATCTAAGCACCAGCTATTTCAGAGCAATTTTCAAAAAAGAAACGGGTACTACTTTTGTAAACTACCTTACCGAATTGCGAATGAAAAAGGCAAGGGACCTTATCTGCAGCACTAACATGAAAATTTACCAGATTGCTGAAGCTGTGGGCTATTCCGATCCTCACTACTTCAGCTACTGTTTTAAAAAGCATTTTGATATGGCTCCGAACGATCTTAGAGAAAGTCTGGTGTAACAGCACCAAAAATCGTGCCTTAACTTTGCAGGCAATTAATCTGCGGCATTTGCCGTCTCTGTAGCACTTTCCGCTTTTTTTGCACTTGTCTTCTTTGCTTTGGTGCTTGACGCTTTCTTTACTGTGGTGCTTGTTTTCTTGGCAACTGTGCTTGTCTTTCTGGCTCTGCTTTTCGGCTTCTCTTTCTCCAACGCTTCTTTTCGCTCTTTTTCCAGTCTTTCTGACTCCAGTCTTTGCTTCTCTTTTTCAAGCTCCTTTTGCTCCAGCCGTGCCTTAAGATCATTTCGGACTTTCTTCCTTAAGGTGGCATTTTCCATTTTCAAAAACTTCTCAAAGGAATCCGGATAGACAAAAGCCTTTTCTCCGACTCCCTCCTCGAACTGTATGCGAATAATCCCATTCTCTTGGGAGCTAATAACACCTGTTCCAAATTTGATATGCTTAGCTTTTTCATTAAGCAAACTCATTTCAATTCTCCTCCTCCTGTAGCGCCGGCTTTTCATCAGGTTTATCAATATCTTCTGTATCCATAAAGCAAACATCAAGCATACATCTCCATTTGCTGTAGTATTTACAGTAAATACAGTCGCGTTTCTTCATGTCTGCTTTCTTCAACTTTATCATTGGCATCCTTCGCTTTCTTGTTGATAGATTATATCCGCTATGTAGCTTTCAACCTGTTCTCTGGTCATCTCCAGCGGGATAGAGAGTTCGGCGTACAACAAGTCTTCAGCCATGTGCAAAAAGCGTTCGTCTATTTGACCAAGACGTTTTTTTTGTTCGCTTAACTCCTGTTTCCTTTGATATAATGTTTTAATGATTCGTATCCACTCGCGGCAGTCATAGGTACGAATCGCAGTTTTGTATTGATCTTCGCGTTTCTTGTCGTTGATGTTCCAGTACGGCTCAATATTTGGAATCTGTCTGATAAGCTCCTGTGCCTCTTCTTCTGTGAGTATTTTGCGCATAACAGTTGTGGAATTGTCAACAGGTGAATATATTGTACTCCCTTTCAAGTACACCGGTTCAAGAATATAGTACTTTTCAGTGGTGTCTATATCATAGATATGAGGTACACAAATATCTTTTACAACACACACGCCGCTACTACCATAAATAATAAAATCATCGATCTGAAATTTTGTGTTAATTTGATTCTGCATTGTCTCTGCCTTTCGTAAAAAATAACTGTTTACTCAGATGAGCTAACAGCCTTAATAATATTGCTACTTAATATAAGTATTCACATTAATCGCCAAATATATGTTTTACGATTAAGCAAAATATTATATTATAATAGTATTTTACCAGATAAACAAGACCTAATGTAAGTAAAATTAAAAAAAGAGTAAAATTCATTAAAAGTGCACAAAAAAGCATCATCAAATTGTGCACAATCACTATATTTTGTAAATAATTTTATAAAACCCAGCTGCGGCGAGAAGCTGTTGCCCAAAATGCGACTTGCGACACTGTATCTAATGCACTATCATGATAAATATATAAATAATACAAACATTATTTATATATTTCATTGTTTTTTTTCGGATTACATATAAAATGTAGATGTTGCCTTAATGGCATAATAATCCGTTTTTACGGATAATATTTTGAAGAAAGGCGGAGGAAATATGCTTCGAGTAGCTATTGTTGGAATAGGGGGGATTTCGCCGCAACATATCAGTGGGTATTTGCAATTCCCGGACAGATGCAAGATTGTTGCGCTTGTGGACATTTATCCCGGAAAAGCCCAAGAAAAAAAGGAAAGATTTAATCTTATCGACGCTGAAGTATTTACTGACTATAAAAAGATGCTTGACAGAGAGGATATTGATATCGTTGATATATGTACGCCTCCGTATGTACATGCCGAAATAGCGATAAATAGCTTAAATGCGGGCAAGCATGTGCTGGTGGAGAAGCCGATGGCGGCGTCACTGGAAGAGTGTGACCGGATGCTGGCAGCTGCTGATCGAAACAAGAAGATGGTTGCCGCTGTCGCCCAAAATCGTTTTAGAACGGGCTATATGAAATTGAAAAAAACCCTGGAGTCAGGCCTGGCCGGGGACATTGTCCATGCACAGGCAGATTCTCTTTGGTGGCGAGGGTACTCATATTATAACTTGTGGTGGAGAGGTACCTGGGAGAAGGAAGGCGGGGGCTGTACACTCAATCATGCTATACACCATATTGACATGATGCTATGGATGATGGGTATGCCCGAACAAGTGCAGGCAGTGATGAGCAACACTTCCCACAATAATGCTGAGGTCGAGGATCTGTCAATTGCGATTTTGAAATACAAAAATGGCGCTCTTGGGCAGTTGACCAGCTCAGTTGTGCATCACGGGGAAGAGCAACAGATGGTGTTCCAAGGCAAGAATGCCAGAATATCTGCCCCTTGGAAGGTGTATGCCTCTGTTGAAAAGAGCAATGGCTTCCCGGAGAGAAATGATGAGCTTGAGCAGGAGATTGAAGCATATTATAATGCGCTTCCGGAGCAAAAATATATTGATCATGTACCGCTAATCGACGATGTATTAGGGGCGGTGGAGAGCGGCGGTAAACCTTTGATAACCGGAGAGGATGGGAGAAGGGCTGTAGAGTTGATTGCGGCGATATACAAATCCTCTGTTATTGGAAAACCCGTAGACCTGCCGATTTCTAAGGATGACGCTTTTTATACTGTTAGTGGGATACGAGCAAATGTACCACGCTTTTATGAAAAATCCACCAGCGTGGAAAACTTTGCAGATGAGGATATTACAACTGGTAGAGATATATAAATTCAGGTGAAAGGAAGGATGTTCTATGTCAAAGGAGAGCGGACTATTTTATGCACCAAAAGGGAAACCGGATAAGGTATGCAGGGATGGGGAGTTTGTTTTTTCTGCCATGCACTTGGATCATGGACATATATACGGCATGAGTAACGGTTTGGTTGAGGCCGGTGGACAATTAAAGTGGGTATACGATCCGGATCCACAAAGGGTTAAGGCTTTTTGTGAGCAATTCCCACAGGCAAGGGTTGCCCGAAGTGAGGATGAGGTTTTTAGTGACAAATCGGTCCATATGGTTGCAGGAGCTGCAGTTACTTCTGAAAGGTGTGCTCTTGGTTTGCGGGCAATGAAGGCAGGGAAGGACTATTTTACCGATAAGGCTCCACTCACGACACTGGAACAGTTGGAACAGGCGAAGGCTATGGTAAAGGAAACCGGTAGGAAATACGCCGTGTATTACAGTGAACGACTCCATGTGGAAAGTGCTGTTTTTGCCGGTCAATTGATAAAGGATGGTGTAATTGGACGAGTAATACAAGTCATCGGCATGGGACCCCATCGCTTGGGGAAGGGCAGGCCGGATTGGTTTTTTGAGAAGGAGAAGTTTGGTGGCATTTTATGCGATATAGGAAGCCACCAGATTGAGCAGTTTCTTTACTACACCGGAGCAAAGGATGCCAAGGTGCAGTTGGCGAGAATTGCAAACTATCACAACAAGGAGTATGAGACCTTTGAAGATTTTGGCGATGCGTCTCTTGTAGCAGACAACGGCGCAACGGGCTATTTCCGAGTAGACTGGTTTACTCCCGATGGACTTGATACTTGGGGTGATGGAAGGCTGTTTATCCTCGGCACTGAGGGGACTATTGAGTTAAGAAAATATATTGATGTGGGTAGAGATCCCGACGGAGACCAGCTTTATCTTGTAACCGGTGATAAAACAAGCCATATTTCAGTAAAGGGTAAAGTAGGCTATCCTTATTTCGGGCAGTTGATACTAGACTGCCTCAACAGGACAGAAAATGCAATGACTCAGGAGCATGCCTTTAAGGCGGCCGAGCTGTGTGTCAGGGCAGAAATGGAAGCCGTCAGGATTGAGTGAGGGTCGTCCGAAGCCGTATTTGAAATAGAAGTGGGCCGGCGGAAGCAGATTGAATGAGGCGAGGATAGGAAACAGCTAAATTTAGAGAAAGGCTGGGAGAGGCTGACGTAATGAGTAAATTAAATTGTGCGGTTATTGGCTGTGGCAGGATATTTTCTGTCCACGCAGATTCTATTATGAAGTGCGCTGATGCGAATTTATATGCTGTTTGTGACAGTGATAAGGAAAGGGCAGAGGAAGCTGCAAAGAAGTATCAGTGTAAAGCTTTTGGCGATTATAAGGAATTACTGAATGACAAGCTTATTGATGTAGTACATATATGCACGCCGAATAATTTGCATGCATCTATGGTCATTTGCGCAATGCAGCTCGGGAAGCATGTGCTTACCGAAAAGCCAATGGCTGTAACAGTGGCGGATGCACAAGAAATGATTAAGGTGTCGAAAGATACAGGCAAATTGCTTGGGGTCTGTTTTCAAAATCGATATAACACAACGTCAATCAAAGTCAAGGAACTGCTTGCTTCAGGGAAAGCAGGAAGGGTATTGGGCGGCAGGGCATTTATGACCTGGAAAAGAGACAGGGAATATTATGCTTCTGATGCGTGGCGAGGAACCTGGGATCAGGAGGGAGGAGGAGCCCTGATTAATCAGGCGATTCATACCCTTGATTTGGTACAATGGTTTATGGGTGATGTGGAAAAAGTGGAGGGCTCCATTCACACCAGGCTGCTAAAGGATGATATTGAGGTGGAGGATACCGGTGAGGCGACTATAGTGTTCAAGGATGGCACAGTGGCTCTGTTCTATGCGTCAAACAACTACTGTACAGATGCTCCTGTAAGTATTGAGCTTGTTTGTGAAAATGCAGTGATAGTAATGAATGAAGAGCTTTCTATAAAATACAAAAGCGGAGAGATAGAGACTGTTATTGATATAGACCCGGCAACCGGTGCGAAAAGTTATTGGGGCAATAGCCACAAAGTGCTTATTGAAGAATTTTACCACAGTATCATAAATGGTGGCACAGCCCAAATAGATGGAGAACAGGGCATTATATCCTTGAAAATGATTCATGGAGTTTATGGAGAAGCAAACCGTGGCTAGACTACAATAGATGAATATAGAGGATTACCGAAAATAATAGCGCTTGACTTTTTTGTGTCCCGCCGTTAGAATATATTTTGTTGCACTAAATAGTGCGAGGATTATTTGGCCCGGTAGTTCAGTTGGTTAGAACGCTAGCCTGTCACGCTAGAGGTCAGGGGTTCGAGTCCCCTTCGGGTCGCCAGGATTTATTTGCTTTCAGTCAAAGCGAATAAATAGAAAAAGGTATTAAATTGGTATGCTGGTGTAGCTCAGCAGGCAGAGCAGCTGACTTGTAATCAGCAGGTCGGGGGTTCGATTCCGTCCACCAGCTCCATAATAGAACGTCTATCCGAAGGATAGGCGTTTTATTATGCGAGAAAACCTAGGGGCGGAATCGAACAAGGGGACATACCTGGTAAGGGCTATGACAGGTGTGTCGCCATACCATTTTTCGGGCACGAGCCAAAAGGAAAATGCATGCATTTTCCGGCGAGTGCGCGAGGATGACCGGGGAGCCAGAAATCCGAGCGAAGAGCGCAGCGTAGCGGCGCGGTCGAGTCCCCTTCGGGTCGCCATTATGCAAGCTGGTGTAGCTCAGCAGGCAGAGCAGCTGACTTGTAATCAGCAGGTCGGGGGTTCGATTCCGTCCACCAGCTCCATGGCACCCGCTGTTATTGCGGATGCCGCAAAAGATAACTCCCAGTAGACATTAGCCAAAATTGTTTTCCCATAAATCGACACTTTTCCTTACATTTGATAAAAAATGTGATAAAATATTGTTACATCGTGTAGTTCTGAAGAACGTAAGTCCAGTTGCCCTGCATTACTGCCAAAGGTGATAGGTATTACTGAATTATCAATAAGGTAACTGCGGCAGCTCGGTCCACCGGACGGGACCCTCATCTGCCGGAAAAATTTCTTTCTGTGTGTAGCAAAGGGAATATTTATCGACATCGCATTTAAGAGATGGATCGGCGTGGGACTGTTCGGCAACAATCATTGAACTACCGGTGCGGTATTAAAAATGTAGGAGGTTAAGAGAATGAAAATAAAACGTTTGATTTCAATAATTCTATGCTTCATATTAACGTTTGCGCTGTGCCCGTCCGTATTTGCAGCAGGAAACACCATGACCTTCACTGGGGAGGTAGATACTTATTGGTATAACAATGGCAACTGGAATCCGGGGCAAATACCTGGTTCCGTATCTGGCTCCGAGGATACTGCTGTCATCCCCGAAGCCAAAACGGTGGTGGTTAATTCCCATGCGTCCGTAGCATTGGACTGCTCCGGAGAGGTGCTTGTGTCATCAGGAGTAAATCTTTCCCTTATCGGCGATTCTTACCTGAGAAAAGGAAAGCTAGGCCAAGATGGATGGGCAACACCGGGGAATTTCATTATCGCCAGCGGTGCCTTGCAGTGGAGCGGAGGGAGCATCGAGGGAGACGGAATTTTCACCATCAATTCAGGCACCCAGCTAAACATAGAGACTAATAGTGATGTACTCTTAAGCCGGTCTTTAGTGAATAACGGCCAGATAATGGTTAATAGTGGTACACTTCGTCTTGCCGGAGGCAATGGAGCTACACACGAAGTAGGCGGGGACACAGGAACTTTCACAGTATCAGACGGTGCCAATCTGGATTTTGAGCAGAAACCCTATTCCATCGGTGGGAATTTTGTAAATGCCGGCAATCTAACCATATGGGATACATCGTCAGCAGCATTTAAAGCCGATTACCAGCAAAAAGGCACCGGCACGCTGGCACTGAAAGTCTGGGGGCTTAACAACTTTAATAAGCTCAACGTTACCGGCCAAGCGGAGCTAGGCGGTGTTTTGGAAGTCGATTTCATAAACGATTACGTTCCGCAGGTGGGCGATACCTTTGAGATCATGACCTGCGGTTCAAGGACAGGCGAATTTGCCTCCATCATCAGTAATGGATCGAGCATCACCTTTGAACCAACCTATACTGATACTGATACTGGCTCCACATTGACTGTAAAGGTGGCGAAGGTCTGTCAGATCACAGATGTGGCCATCAGCGGGACAACCAAATTTGGTCAGACGCTCAGTGTCAGCGGCATTACCTATGGCCCATCCGCACCTGATCCGCTGCCTGCACTTGCCTACCAGTGGGAACGCAACGGACAGATTATTGACGCTGCAATTAATCCGACTTACACGCTGGTGGAAGCGGATATCGCCAATCCCATCACAGTTACCGTGACGGCTAGCGGCACAGCCATAGGCAGTGTAACCAGCACAGCTACCGCTACAGTAGAAAAGGCCGATGCCCCGGCAGCCCCGGCGGCACCCACGCTGTCTGCTAATACTCATAACAGCGTAACCCTGACCGGCAACCCGGCTTATCAGTTCACTAAGGATAACGGTGCTAGCTGGCAGGACAGTAATGTGTTTTATGGGTTGAATCCATCTACCAACTATACTTTTAACGTCCGAATAAAAGAAACTGCTACCCATAGGGCATCAGCAGCAAGCAGCGGTTTAGATGTACAGACACCGGCGCGCTCAACCTCCTATAGTGGTGACAGCGGAAGCAGCACTCCGACGACCCCGGCAGCCCCAGTCTATAAAGCAGATGTAACAACAGAAAGCGGCACGAAAACGACGCTTGCGCTCACAATTAACAGGGATTCAAGAACAGCCTTCATAGAAGAATATCTTTGGAATACAAGACCTCAAGGAAGAACTGTTATCACGATGCCGTCAATACCCGATGTCGACACCTATTCACTCGGCATACCGGTTCTGGATCTATCAACGACTGATAATCAAAGCATTCTGACTATTAATACCGATTTCGGCAGCCTCACGGTTCCATCCAATATGCTGACAGGTGTTAAGGGTGCAGACGGGAATATGGCTCAGATCACCATCGGTAAGGGAGATAAATCAAACCTGCCGGAGGATATCCAAACCGCCATAGGCAATAGGCCACTAATCCAGCTTACTTTATCTATTGACGGCAATCAGACTGATTGGAGCAATCCCGATGCGCCTGTGGCGGTGAGCATACCCTATATCCCGACTGCGGTTGAGCTTGCCAATCCGGAGAGCATTGTTGTATGGTACATTGACGGCAGCGGCAATGTGGTTACGATACCCAACGGACACTACAATCCCGCGACAGGAATGGTTACCTTTGATACCACCCACTTCAGCAATTATGCAGTGGTGCATAACAAAGTAAGCTTCAAGGATGTGGCTGAAAGCGCATGGTACAGTAAGGCTGTAGGCTTTATCGCCGCAAGGAAGATCACCTTAGGTACGGGAGACGGCAATTTCGGCCCGGAAGCAAAGCTGACAAGGGGGCAGTTCATCGTCATGCTGATGAAAGCCTATGACATAGCGCCAGATGCAAATCCGAGAGATAATTTTTCCGAAGCGGGGGGCACATATTACACCGGCTACCTAGCTGCGGCGAAAAGATTGGGCATATCAGCAGGCATAGGAAACAATATGTTCGCACCTGAGAAGGAAATTACACGGCAGGAAATGTTCACCTTGCTGTACAACAACCTCAAGGTCATCAGGCAACTGCCGCAGGGCGATTCCAGCAAGACACTTGATCACTTCTCCGACGCGGGGCAGATTGATTCGTGGGCAAAAGAAGCCATGACACTGCTGGTTAAAGCAGGAACCGTTGGAGGTAATGCAGGAAAGTTAAATCCGACAAGTACAACCACCAGAGCAGAAATGGCCCAAGTGCTGTATAATATACTGTCGAAATAGATGTTGTGCATCGCAAATAGAAACTACATAAAGGAGGATGGCAAAGCAGCATGATTTGTCGGCTCTGTTGTGGCAGGGGTTGGCGTTGTGGCGCTTGTATTTGGGGTCAAGAAAAATCCCGGCTGCGAAACAAAAGCCGATAGATGGCTTTTCCACCAAATGTAAAAACTTAAAAAGAAACCAGCCAAACCAAGCAATTACGCTTGAACATGGCTGGCCTCTTTTTGCCTCACTTGAAGCTGTCACACAAGTTTTTTCATAAATCCCTGTGTGAACGCCCCAAAAGCGGGGTCTTTTTATATGGAGAAAGTCCAGGGACGGAATCGAACAAGGGGACATACCTGGCCATTGACTATAATTGTGTTATATTGTAAATTCACATTAGGATAAAACAAATAGGGGTTTTTCGTCTTCAAAAAAGCTGATTTGGAGGGTAATAATTATGCGGAACAATAAAGGCAAAGGCAAGCTACTCGTGTATACCAGAAATGCCGTTGAAGGCAGCTATACCACATCTTTGGGGGATAGCATACATATGGCCTACAGCTCCGATGGGGTTACTTACGAGCCTTTGAACCAAAACTATGGGATGGTATTTGTATCTGCCACTATCAGCCCTCGTAACAGCATTAATGAAAAAGGACTGAAAAACCCATATTTGTTTAGGGGAGCAGGTAACACATATGGTATTTTGGCAGTGCGAGTAGACGCGGAAGGTAAAGATGACCAAGAGAGTAAAGGGAGCGTTGTGCTGTGGACTTCTAAAGACCTGATTCACTTTAAGGAATGTGGCCTTATTGACTTAAAAAAAGATGTCTATGTACATGCTGCAGCCTGTAATTACTGTAAAGACGATGGCGTTTATGAGATTTGCTGGGTGGATGCTGACGGAAATTATTATAGTAATAAAATGACCAATCCGGAGACTCGAGAAGGAATTTCTACACCAGAAAGAGGCGTTCCGTTTGATTGCTGTAAACCACGCACGAATTTAACAGGTATTGTTCCGGGCAATGCGATAGATGTCGAAAAGGATTTTGGCGAAAAGCTGATGATGCACTGGTCGCCGATACGGAATACCGCCGTTACAGTTCCCGAATGTGTGAAAGCAGCTTCGGATGACGATATCAAATCCATAAAGGCAACAGCTTTTTACTCTGATGGTTCTACAGCTGTAAAAAACGTTGCATGGAATACTTCCGTTGTGGATTTTTCAAAGGCAGGCTCTTATGAAGTGCATGGAAAAGTTGTGCAGGAACAGTATGTCTTTCCACTGGCTACAGGATATGCTGATCCGGATGTTTTGAATTGGAATGGGAAGTATTACTTCATTGCTACAAACGATAATACTGATGCTGTCGGATTATATGTCAGAGAGGCGGATACGGTGGTCGGACTGTTTGAAAAAGGAATCCGAGAACATATTATTCTGGATTATGATAAAGATAGACAATTGGTAAAAACATTCTGGGCGCCTGAGTTTCATGTAATTGGAGATAGTTTATATATACTCTTCGCAGTCGGGGGAGATAACAGCGGACCCCAATGCCACATGATGAAGCTTAAAAATGAAGGAGACATACTGAATCCGGAAGATTGGGAAGACCCTATCCGTGTAAAAAAGATGGATGGTACATATCTTACAGACGAAGGCATCACGCTTGATATGACATATTTATGTGTGGATGGAGCATCTTATCTGGTATGGTCTTTTAGAGTCGGATTCGGCACACAATACGATACAGGCTCCATGCTTTATATTGCCACAATCGATCCGAAAACTCCCTGGGTGCTCTCCAGCGAGCCTGTTTTGCTCTCGCGGCCCTTACTTGGCTGGGAAAATAATCATGGTACGGTAAATAATGAAGGTCCGTATGCACTTCTAACAAAGGATACTGTTTACATAGCATTTTCAGGTGGGGCGGCAGGAGGTTGGTCCTATGCAATTGGCCTTTTGAGTATCGACAGGCAGGGCAATCTGCTGAACCCGTCTCAATGGAGTAAAACATGCACTCCCGTTCTCTCCCATTACTCGGTGGAAGGTGAGTACGGCCCGGGTCACAATACATTTTTTGTGGGTGAGGATGGTAGTGTGATGATTGCGTACCATGCCCAGGAGACTTTGGGCAATACGCCCAGGTGCACCGGAATTCGCACAGTGCATTTTAACAGGTATGGCGCTCCTGTTTTGAATATGTCTGCTGATAGAGAATTAAAGGAGGAATTCAAACATGTGGTTACAAAGGTAATGACAGAGGGCGCTGAGCATTGACTTAAAAGCTCAGCAAGCCATTATATATAACCTTTAGCACAAGGTTGGCCATTTCTTCCGGCGTTTCCCCTCTATCCTCAATGAGCCATTTATAAAGAACGCTTATGCATCCGGTAATGGCAAAGGTCAAGAGATACTCCTTTTTACTATCCGCCGCGTTATATTGGAAAGGTATAAGCTTGACCAGCTGCATTAAATCATTGTGGAAGGCATGGTCGCAGTTTTCTCCCAATAGCACTGCGAATAAATCAGAGTTTGCCTTGGCATATTCCAATATACCCTTTAGATTTTGCTCCGTGATAGGCATCCGGTCGTCCACATACTGCTCTAAATAATTCTTTAGATTACTCATTACCTCATCTTCCACTTGCCGGAGAAGGTCAAACTGGTCAGTATAATGAGAATAAAAGGTGCTTCGATTGACATCGGCTGTGTCGCATAAGGTGGTAACTGATATCTTTGATATATGGTGATCCTTTAGCAGCTCTACAAGTGCTCCTTTGAGAAGAGCCTTTGTGTACTTGACTCTACGATCTGTTTTTTCTTTCATAAATGAACTCCTTAATCAATTCATAAAAAATTCACAATTGAATCCAACAATTAAATCAAATCCTGTTGAATAAAAAGCATTTATTCCAACAATGCTGGTTGCAATTCAACACACTGTCCATTATAATTCATGGAGATGTATTTGGCAAGACTTAAAACACAAAGGGAAGATCTTATGGACAGATTTGCAAGAGCTATTATAAACAACAGGAAGAAGGTTATTGTTTTATTCATTATCCTTTCGCTGGTATCCGTTGTACTCACACTATTTGTGGATATTAACTACAATATGGCTGACTATCTGCCTCAAAAAGCTATGTCAACCACCGGTATTAAGGTCATGAATCAGGAATTTAACCAAGCCATTCCAAACACAAGTGTCATGGTAGAGGATGTTTCGGTAATGGAAGCCCTGGAGATAAAAAGGCAGATTTCTGAAGTCGAGGGTGTAAGCGAGGTTTTGTGGCTGGATGATGTGGCTGATCTAAAGATGC
>CAYOKA010000007.1:0-23568 GCA_964404395.1 uncultured Oscillospiraceae bacterium
AAACAAGCCCTCTTGACTCCATATCCTTGATAATCAATGGATCGGCATCCTTTACGAACATATCCTTCCACGGTGTCACCGTTTCAATAAAATTGCCCTGCTCATTTACCAATTGAACAAAGGGAAGATCATTGTCTCTCCCAACCTTTGCATCATCCTCGCCGAATGCCGGTGCCGTGTGAACGATACCTGTACCGTCGGTTAGTGTAACGAAACTGTCGAGTACCACATAATAGGCTTTCTTATCCGGCTGTGTAAAGTCAAATAGGGGTTCGTACTCCATACCATACAGCTCAGAACCCCTAAAGCTCTCAACAACCTCATATTCACCAAATAGAACAGTGGATGCCAGTGCCTCTGCCAAAATATAGGTCTCATCACCGCTTTTTGCGCGGATATAGGTCTCCTTCGGATTTACAGTCAGGGCAACATTGGAGGGCAATGTCCAGGGCGTAGTCGTCCAGGCCATCAGATATACGCCCGGCTCGCCTTTTACTCTGAACTTCACAAAAACCGAAGGCTCCTTGACATCCTTGTACCCCTGTGCCACCTCATGGCTTGAAAGCGACGTTCCGCAGCGCGGACAATAGGGAACGATTTTGTGTCCCTTATACAAAAGGCCTTTATCCCAAATTTGCTTCAGCGCCCACCACTCAGACTCTATATAATTATTCTCATAAGTGATATATGGATCCTCCATATCTGCCCAGAATCCCACCCGGTCACTCATTTCTTCCCATTCATGTTTGTATTTCCATACGCTCTCCTTGCATTTTTGTATGAAAGGCTCCACCCCGTATTTTTCTATTTCGGGCTTGCCATTTATCCCGAGAACTTTCTCTACTTCAAGCTCAACAGGTAAACCATGGGTGTCCCATCCTGCCTTCCTAAGCACGTTGTAGCCCTTCATTGACCTGTACCTGGGTATAATATCCTTAATGGTACGAGTAATGATATGCCCTATATGGGGCTTGCCGTTTGCAGTTGGCGGGCCATCGTAAAATGTGAAGGGCTCATTTCCTTCCCTGAATTTCAGGCTCTTTTCAAATATCTTGTTTTCCTTCCAATAACTCAAAACTTGCTTTTCTCTTTCCGCAAAATTCAAGTCTGTAGACACTTTTTTGTACATAATTTCTCCTCGGCTCCTTACTATCAAACTAAAATAAAAACTCTCAATCCCATGAAGAGGGACGAGAGTAAATTTCTCACGCGGTACCACCCAAATTATCGTCTATACAATGACAATCGCTTGATTACACGTTTAACGGTGTGTTTCCGGCTTTACATACTTTCCCTTTTAAATAATGCCCATCTTTTACAAGACCTCACATCTTCTTTAATAAGGATTTCAGAAAGCAGCTCCCGGATGATTTTCACAAGCCCCTCCCGCAGGCTTCCACCAGCCGCCTGCTCTCTGTACGGTTTAAGGCTCATTACTCGTTCCGATCATCGCATTAGAATATTAAAAAAATTATACAACAAGGATCTGCCTGCTGTCAATAACGATTTCGCTACTCCTCATCCTCAAAGATTTGTTGAAGAAGCTCCATTTGCGTCGATAATAGCATTTCACACTTGGACTTAAAAATACTCAGCTTCTTTTTAGCTTCTTCATATTCGAACTTAACTTTAACCACTTGCTGGTTTGCATCATTAATCAGTTTCTGCGCTCTAATCTCAGCCTCATGGATAATGTTGTCTGCTTTCTCGTAAGCACTCTTTTTGACATCTTCCCCGGTTTGCTGAGCGACTATAAGCGCATTCTGCAAGGATTCCTCGATGGTTTTGTAGTGCTGTAGCCCGTCATTGAGCAACGCCAACTTATCCTTTAGTTCAACATTCTCACGGATATACGCACTGTAATCCTCAATAACCTTGTCGAGTGCATCATTGACAGCATCCTCATTGTAGCCTGAAAAGGTCTTTTTAAATGTCAAATTCTGAAGGTCATTAGGCGTGTAATTCATATACTAACTCCTCTTTAAATAAATTCTTTGCGTTATGCAACAATTCCGGTCGAAATATGTGCCTGTTCACTCTTCGCTATTTCACCCAGGGGAAGGCAACGCTTTTATTCCTTAGATCATCCTTAGACACGCCCATAATATCAACATTGTTAGGAGCAATCAGAAAAATGCCTGAGGATACCTTCTGTATGTCACCATCCAGCCCATAAACAGATCCGCTTAAAAAATCCACGACTCTTTGAGCAGTTTCCTTACTCATGCTTTCAAGATTTACAACTATTGGTTTACTATTCTTCAGATGGTCACATATATCACGCGCATCATCAAAAGCCTCCGGTTGCATGATAACAACCTTAAATTGGTTATTAGAATGAATGTTAACTACCTTGCTTGGTTGCTGTTTTCTTGTAAATGATTGCAAATATTTAGGTGCTTGATACGAATCTTCCTCAACATCGTCCAGTATAGCTTCTGTTTCTTCTTCATCTTCCTCTGCTTCCCACCCAACCAGATTAAGCATCCTGTTCAGCAGCTTCGCCATTTGTATATCCCTCCGTTTTTCTTTAGTGTACTCTGTGGTAATCATAATCCAGACAGAGCTGTCAGCGTTTCCCAAATAGGGATGTCCCAATTCTTACCATGTTTGCCCCTTCTTCTATGGCAACTTCAAAGTCATTGCTCATGCCCATTGAAAGGCAATCCATGTATATATTATCAATATTTTCATTCCTAATGTCAACAAGTAAATTTCTAAGGCTGGCAAAAACCCACCTTACATCTTCAGGATTAGTGGTCATCGGAGCTATAGTCATCAACCCTTTTACCCTAATATTTCCCATTCTGCTTATCTCATTAATGAAAGCAGCAGCTTCATCGGGACTTATTCCAAACTTAGTATCCTCCGCCGCAATATTAACCTGCACCAGCGCATCTATCTGCCTGTTAGCTTTTTCCGCTCTTTTCTGTATTTCTGTAGCCAGTTCAATCCTGTCGAGCGAATGAATCATGCTAACCTTATCCAAAATATACTTGACCTTATTTGTCTGCAAGTGACCAACCATATGCCAATCGCACTCTATATCCAATATATCGTATTTTTCGCATAATTCCTGAACCCTATTTTCTCCAAAATCAGTAATTCCGCAATTAAACGCTTCTTTAATCTTTTCTGGGCTGACTGTCTTGCTCACTCCGATTATTTTTATGCCCTCAGGATTCCTTCCTGATCTTATTGCCGCGGCTCGGACTCTGGCATTGATTGTAGCAACATTTTCGTCGATATTACTATGTTCTGCTATCATCTGTCTATAATGTCCCCTTCCTCTATCCTATCAGGATTCATAATATATGTATCATACAGGTTCACCGTTTTCCCGTTTTTACCGTAATTTTCTTCAGGAGTAGATATGATAGCATATTCGTCATCACTGCAAATAATATCTACCTCCCTAACAACCGCCACATTGAATTTATTAAGCATTATTCCAGCGCTCCTGCCATCCCCGGAAATACCCCGCAGGCATTTAAGCGGCACCTTAAGACCCTCTTCAATAGTACTGATAAAGTCCACATTAACCACCCTTGCTGTCGATAAAAGCTCGGCTCCTCTGCTCATTCTTATTGAAACCACTACAGTATCAGTATTCGAAGAATTCATTGTTATGATAGTCCCATGAGTCTCAAGGCCGATATCGTTCACTCTCAGCTTGATGTTATCCCCTTGTTCAAAATTCGTAGTTTTTTCTTTAGGAATTGCTGCTACTAAATAAGTATCTGTCCCCCTAATAACCTTTGCCACCGGCAGCCCGGCTTGAACCTTACCGCCAATAGCACTCCTGTTCTCATCCCGCTTAATAACTTCGTCTAAATGCTTCGGTGTCAGGCTTTCAAGAATCCCGGGATATAATTTACTCTCATAGCCATCAATTGTATAGGATACAATCCCCGACAGGTTTGTTCTGACCTCAACGGTGCCGGAATTGATTCTGTCCTGCATAATTTCCTTTTGCTTAAGCAGAGAATCGATATAGCTGTCCGCAGAATTTTCACCAACAATTTCCGCCTTCTTCTCCACAATTCTATATATATCGTCCCTGTTTTTTCCCATCGCCTTAAAGTCTCTGGCATTACATGCCAAAATCATGTCCTGAACTTCAAGGGCTATTTCATTATCCAGCTTTGCTAAATCTTCAGAGAAAAAATCGGCCTTTTCCGCTTTTTCCATTTGTACTTTAACTATTTTGGCGTTCAGCATCTCCATATCCTGTACAAGGTTGTCAGAAGTATCTTTCATTACCGTCGCAATACGTGAATAGGCTGCGGTTCTTTCGCCCTCTTCAATCTCTGTTATGCACCTTCCTGTAATATCAGAAGGCTCCAACAGCACCTCTTCCCTTACGATGACAGCATCACAGTTGATGTTTTTCTCAATAAATCCATTCCTGATGACATCCTGCGTAATACTATCTCCTGACAGCCAGTTTAGCAAAGACGGAACATAAAGCAACAAAAATAGGAAGACCAGCAGACTGCCGTAAGTTACCCTTCTGGCGGTGACTCCTTTGCCTGAAGCTGCCATATTTCGCTTCCCGTCGCGCTTCTCACTGTGAACATCTTCACTATGTCTAAGGGGAAATTCGATTGTTTTGTTCACTTTTTCTTTTGCATTTTGTGCTTTCATTTTTTAATCCTGTCTTTATACAATCATAACTCTATTAGCTGTCTTTCCTTCATAGACTTCAATGCGGTCATTACCCCAAGCTTTACATGCTCATAAACCATTCCCCCCTGCATATAAGCCGTATAAGGCGGCTTAATTGGAGCATCCGCACTCAGCTCTATGGATGACCCCTGTATAAAAGCTCCTGCAGCCATAATGACCGGACAGTCATACCCCGGCATTTTCCAAGGCTCGGGAGTTACAAAGGAATCCACAGGTGATCCCTTTTGAATGCCCTGACAAAAAGCAATCAGGGGCTCCGGATCATTGAAGCGTATTGCCTGAATAATATCACTTCTGGAGTCCTTGGGCTTTGGTGACGTGTCAAAGCCCAGCTTCTGCATTACAGCTGAACACAAAACTGCTCCCTTCAGGCTCTCCGCCACTACATGAGGAGCCATGAACAATCCCTGGAACAGAAGTCTGTTATTACCCAAAGTAGCTCCCACCTCGCCACCGATGCCCGGTGCTGTAAACCTGTATGCGGCATTTTGAACATATGTTGCCTTCCCTGCAATATAACCGCCTGACGGAGCCAGCCCGCCTCCCGGGTTCTTTATCAGTGAGCCTGCAATCAGGTCTGCACCAACTTCAACAGGCTCTTCTTGCTCAACAAATTCGCCGTAGCAGTTGTCCACCATTACGATTGTGTTTATGCTAATTTCTTTTATAAGCTCTACAGTCCTCTTTATTTCCTTGATATCAATAGACGGCCTCCAGCTGTAACCACGGGAACGCTGTATCAATACCATTGTTGTTTTACTGCTCACAGCTTCCCTCACGCTGTCCAAATCAATGCCTCCGTCCTCCAGAAGCTCAACCTGCCTATATTGAATGCCATAATCCTTGAGCGATCCAAGACCTTCGCCTCTGATCCCTATGACCTCTTCCAGTGTATCATATGGCTTTCCCGTTACAGAAAGCAGAGTATCACCGGGGCGCAGATTTCCAAACAGGCACACGGCCAGAGCCTGGGTTCCGGATACTATCTGGTGCCGCACAAGCGCAGATTCCGCTTTGAATACTGTTGCATATACTTCGTCCAGCACTTCTCGTCCCCTGTCGTCATAACCGTAGCCGGTGGTGCCGCTAAAGTGTGAGTCGCTCAATCTGTGCTTTTGCATGGCCGAAATAACCTTGTATTGGTTCATTTCCCTGTTGGACTCGATATCCTTGAAAATATCCTTTATTTCATTTTCGGTGGATTGGATTATTCTGATAATCGCATCGTCGATGCCGAATTCATTCTTCAAATAATTATATAAGGACCCATCCATATAATCAGCAATCCTCTCTTTTATCTCTTTTGTATTTAAGCTAAACCTAGTTTCATTTGTATATATACATTTTATATCACCTGAGCAAGCATTTCAACCGTCTGCAGACCTATTTTGAAGGGCTATGTCGTAGGGCTCCAGCAGGAGGATGGTCGATTGATATTCAGGCTGCTTCTTGCATTGTCGTCCCTGCTATTGTAACATTGTGATACAAACTATCCGGCAACTGAAACACAATTAGATAAAGGTGGCAAAAATGAGACTTAGCATTATAGTATCTGCCAAGGATCAGGGCAAAAGCGTCAAGCAGCTTCTAAAATCTCAAATGCAGCTTTCGGAAAGACTGGTAAAGCAGCTTAAGCTATCAGGTAAAATCCTGCTGAATTCTGTTCCGGTACACGTTAATGCAAGGGTCAGCGAAGGCGATCTTTTAGAGGCATTGGTGGAGCTTGATGAACACAATGAAAGCATCATTCCTGAGCCGATGGATTTGGACATCTTATATGAAGATGAAACTCTTATTGCAATCAATAAGCCTACTGACATGGTAGTGCATCCCACCTTTAGACACCAGACAGGCACTGTGGCAAATGGTCTGATGCATCATCTGCTTGGAAAAGGCGTAAAAACATTGGTTCGCCCGGTAAGTAGGCTTGATCGCAATACATCAGGCATTTTACTGTTCGCATTGAATCCCTACATTCAGGAATGCTTAATTCGGCAAATGCACGACAAAATATTTATTAAAAAATATATTGGCATCGTCCACGGAACATTCCATGAGAATAATGGTACAATAGACCTTCCTATTGAGAGACTAGCCGGAAGCATCATGCTTCGCCATATATCGCAGGAAGGTGCTCCCTCAGTTACTCATTATGAAGTCCTGGAGTGTTTCAAAGATGCAAGTTACCTAAAATTTATGCTAGAAACCGGCAGAACCCACCAAATACGTGTTCATTGTCAGGCAATAGGCCACCCCCTGCTTGGCGACACCCTCTATCCTCTGCCAGCCTTTCAAAGCCATTACGATGCCATTATTTCAAGGCATGCTCTGCATTCCCACCTAACCGAATTCATCCACCCCTATACAAAGAAACATCTTGAATTAACAGCGCCTATCCCGGAAGATATTATGCATGTACTGGAAATACTGAGAAATAATTAGTTATAATTTACTTATATTTCCTTTAGTGGTATTATGTATCATAGTATTTTGGTCTGGGAGGAAGACATATGGAAGTATTAAAGGAAAGGTATTCCATAACTGAGCTAAGTGCAATGCTCCAAATAACAGATCACGCTCTGCGGTTTTATGAGAAGAAATTCGAAATAACCATACCAAAGGACGAAAGAGGAAGACGTTATTACACTACCGATATGGCAAATCTCATGTATAAAATAAAAGTCATGCGAAGTGAAGGCCTGGAAATAAAGGCAATCAAAAAGATACTAAATGAGGACTGTGTTTTTCAAGCACCTCAGGTTTTACCGGCTGAAAACCGGACAGCCCTCGTATCTTCCCCTACTAAGGAATATGAGGCTATATATGTTATACTGCATGAATTCGGGAAACAGCTTACTCAGGAGATATCCTGTGAAGTCAATACCGCAAAAGAAAACTTATCTATTGAAATATCCAAAAGCAAGCTTGAACTGGGCGCATGTGTTGAAAACAGCATGCGACGACTGGAAAGCAAAATGGAAAAGCACTATGAAGAGGTCGATAGAGCCTTAAGCAAGTGGAGAGAGAAAAGCATGAAGCGTTCAAACAATTTTTTCTACAAAATCTTCAGACGAAGATATAAGAACTTTTAACAGAACACCTCATGCATCATCTTTCAGCCAACCTTCATCTCAAGGCGTAGCTTGTCTGCCACCATCGCAATAAATTCCGAATTGGTCGGCTTCCCCTTACCAATACTAACCGTATACCCAAAAAGGGCATCAATGGCTTCCACCTGTCCCCTACTCCATGCAACTTCAATCGCGTGTCTAATGGCTCTTTCTACTCTGCTTGGTGTAGTGTTGTACCCGTGAGCAATAGAAGGGTATAACTGTTTTGTGATGGAATTGATGATATCGAGATCCTTTACTACCATCATAATGGCATCCCTAAGATATTGGTAACCTTTAATATGTGCCGGCACTCCGATCTCATGCATGATATTAGTGACCTCCACCTCAAGATTGCGTTGTACAGGCGCATGATAATGCGTCTTTGTTTCCATTGTACAGTCTGACTTGATAACAGGTGAATGACCGCCATCCTTCAATTGTCTAATGCGCGAAACTAAAACCTCCATATCAAAAGGCTTTACAATATAATACTCTGCACCAAGGGCAAGAGCCCTTTGTGTGATTTTGTCCTGCCCGACGGCAGACAAAATAATAAACGTAGGCCGTTTTTTCAATGACATAGACCTCATTTTTTCCAGTACACCCAATCCATCCAAATGAGGCATAATTATATCAAGAATAACTATATCCGGTAGTCTTTCTGCAATTAAATCGCAGGCTTCGTTTCCATCCTTTGCAACACCGGTTACTTCCATGTCGTTTTGGCTGTTCAAATACTCGCAAAGAATGCTACTGAATTCTTTATTGTCATCTGCGATGACTATCTGTGTTTTACTTTCCAGCAATCGAATTCACCCTCCCCTTAAATCATTTTTACTTGCATTCATTATATTTTTGTTTCCTATAATTAGCAAGTATTATTTATCTTTAATCCCACATTCTGATTATTTTTCTGGTCAATTGTAGCTCTTACACCTCTTCTGTTGCCTATTTTCAAGCCATTTCATCAATTTTCTCCAATTGCATGTTTTAGGCAAGACTCATTTTACCCTTATGCTAATTTCCTTATTATCCCAACTATTTCCTGGATGTTTTACACCAATCACTAGCCTACGCCCTCATTATAAGCAACTGGGCTCTTATGCAACTGCATTTTTAAGCATTGTTTCTATAAAAATGCCATAGCCCCGCGAAGGATCATTCACCAGCACGTGAGTCACCGCACCTATAATCTTGCCGTTTTGTATAATCGGGCTGCCGGACATACCCTGTACGATGCCGCCTGTACTATCCAGCAAACGCTTATCTGTAATCTTGATAATCATACCTTTGGATTCGTTCATGTTTTGCCTTGAAACCTTTTGTATCTGAATAGAATATTCTTCGATTTTTTTCCCATCGATATTTGAAAGAATTGTCGCCGCTCCTTCGGTAATTACGGCTCTGACACCGACAGGGTATGACTTGCCGGGAATCCGCTCCATAGCACCGCTGTTGAGTTTGCCATATATGCCAATCCTACTGTTTCTTTGTATCGTACCAAGTTTATATCCATCTGCGAATATTCCCTTTAATTCGCCGGGGTCACCGGACCTCCCCATCTTCACTCCAAAAATGTTGGATTCTGTAATCTCGCCTGATTTCACAGACATAAGCGTCCCTGTATCAATATCAGTAATCCCATGACCCAATGCACCAAATTTCCCTGTATTTTCATCGTAAAAGGTTAACGTACCAATTCCGGCTGTACTGTCTCTCACCCACAATCCAATATGGTACTGGTTATCATCTGATGATTTAGCAGGTGATACCATTGCAGTCGCGCTTCCATTCCCGTTATTATAATTTAGCTTAATGGGCTTGCCCTCGCTATTTTTGATTTCCTTGACTAATTCATCAATGCTTCCAACATATTTATCATTAATTCGAGTGATGACATTTCCCGGCTTTATTCCGCTGTTTCTAGCCGGAATAATTTTTTGCCCTTTATAGTCCACATCGGATATGCCTATCACCAAAATTCCCTGGAGTAGAAGCTTCACGCCTATTGTGTTACCACATGCAACCACCTGCCTGCTTGAAACAATATCCACATTCACCTTTTTGACTGGTAATACGCCAAGGAATTTTAGATTAAGCACAACCCTTCCGCCCTTGTCAGAGCTTAAAGATACAGGCTTGGAAAGTCCGGGATGGTTGTAAGATGCCTCGATGCATTTCCCGTTAATTTTCAAAACATCCTGGTTATCAGCTGTAATACTGATTGGAAATAAACTATCTATATCATAGGGGTATTCTTCCCCTTCAACAAGAATGATCTCATTGGGCATAGCCAATACGACTTTGACATAAGACACCCCGATGACAACAAATACTAGTGCTAAAGAAACTAATAAAGCCCTTCCCAAAAATGTCAGTTTTCGCATTGTTCAACCTCCTGCAAGTAAGTTAACCTTATGCAAAACCATTTATTCAAACAATAAATTGAACAGGAGGTAAAATTGAATAGATCAAGCTCGTCTCGTTTTTTTTGCGTTTGCAATCATCTCTTCGGCATATTTCAACGATATCGCAGATGCTTCGCCACTACCAATCAGTCTTGATATTTCCTTGATGATTTCTTTGTCATTAAGCTTTTTGACAATGGTTTTTGTACTGTTTTCTTCCATGATTTTTTCTATAAGATAATGATGCTCGGCCATGCAGGCAATTTGAGCCAAATGAGTGACACATATTACCTGATGTCCACGGGATATATACGAAAGCTTCTCTCCAACCTTCTGAGCTGCCTTGCCGCTGATTCCATTATCTATCTCATCGTAAATCATTGTGGGAATCTGGTCAATTTCAGCAAGAATTGTTTTTATAGCCAGCATAACTCTGCTCATTTCTCCACCCGAAGCAATTCGTGCCAATGGTTTTAGCGGTTCTCCCGGGTTGGCGGAAATAAGGAATTCGATCCTGTCCAGCCCATGTTGAGTAAATTTTCTTTCGCCCAAAGCGTCTAATCCATCATCAAATCGGATATCCACATGAAATCTGGACTTCTTCATTTCTAAATCATCAAGCTGCTGCCCTATCTTATCCTCCAGTATGGATGCCGCTTCGTGGCGCTGTGTATTCAATCGACGGGAAGCATCATACAATTGCTCCTCCAGCTTTTTCTTCGCATCACCCAAAAGAGCTGTGGATTTTTCATTTGATTCGATTTGTGCAAACTGTTCTTCCGCAGCTTCGCAGTATTGATGAACCTCAGAAATACTTGATCCATACTTTCTTTTTAGTCTATAAATCAAATCCAGGCGCTCTTCTATTTGCTCCAGAAGGTCAGGATTGCTTTCAACATTTTCGAAAGCACCCCTTAAATCGTCTGACAGATCGCCAATCTGATAAATAAAATCCTGAAGGCGCCTGTGTAAGTCATTGTAGGTATCATCCAGTTGCGAAACGTTATCCAAATGGGATACTGCCTCATTCAAGGCATCGAGGGCAGGTTTGCCGCCGGACTCTCCTGATGTAATAAGGCTATAGGCCAAAGATAGGGAGTTAGATATCTTCTCAGCATTGGCCAGCATAGTTTTTTGCTTCCTTAAATCCTCGTCCTCAGTCGCTTTAAGCTTAGCCTTTCTTATCTCATCTATCTGAAAACGCAACAGATCCATTTTCCTTTCACGCTCGCCCGGATCTCCTGCTAATTCCTTTAATTTCGTTTTTACTTCTTTATATCGTTCAAGAATGGAAAAATATTCATGCTTGATAGCCCTGATACTCTCGCCCCCGAACGAGTCAAGAAGCTCAATATGACTGTCTGTTTTCAGAAGTGATTGATTATCGTATTGACCATGTAAGTCAATCAGGCGCTCGCCGATCAGCTTCATAAAAGAGGCTGCTACCATTTTACCGTTTATCCTGCAGGTATTTCTGCCCGACTGAGCAATTTCACGGGATAGTATAAGAGTCCCATCCTCTTCCGGTTCCATTCCCATCTCATCCATGATTTCTTTTATCTGCTCAGGGTCTACTTGAAAAACTGCCTCGACCAGAGCCTTTTCCGAACCTGTTCTAATCACTTCTCTCGAAACTCTATCGCCGAGCACAGCATTGATGGAGTCAATAATAATAGACTTTCCCGCACCGGTTTCACCGGTAAGTATATTCAAACCGCTTTCCAATTCAATGCTGACCTCATCTATCAGCGCAATATCTCTAATGTTCAGCTGTAAAAGCATATTCCCCTCAAAAATTTATATTCATTTTGTATTCACTTAATCATCTTGCTTAGCTTATTCACGAGCTCTTCGGCAATTAATTCTGCTCTGCACACAATCAGAATCGTATCATCCCCGGCTATAGTTCCTACTATTTCAGGCCACTTTAGCGCATCCACAGCAGAAGCCGATGCCTGCGCCATTCCCGGTAGTGTTCTCACCACAACTATGTTATTTGCGTAATCACACCTTACAAATGATTCTGTAAAAATGGTCAATAATTTGTTGGTAATGGAGCCCTCAGTATGAGAAACAGGGGCATATCTGTAGTGCTCATCGTCCAACATAACCTTAATAAGCCGTAGCTCCTTGATATCTCTGGAGATAGTGGCCTGCGTGACATCCATTCCGCACTCCTTCAGCTTGTCGGCCAGCTCCTCCTGTGTCTCAATCTGATATTTTTCAATCAGCTCCAGAATCTTCGCATGTCTACTATATTTCATTTTTTCTCAAGCTCTCTCCTCTAAAATATATTTTTGTTCTAAGTATATTAAAGAAATTACTTGGGTTCATTTTAATAATTTTTGTACAATAGTGAGATTTGCTAATCTCGATGATATCGCCGCCGCCAATGGCATGCCCTTCCTGCCCATCCGGTGTCACCATTGCACCGTATTCGTAGTCTTCCTCCACAATTGCTTTTACGACACTGTCAGACTTGGTCACAAAGGATCTTGAATACAAAATGTGCGGACATATGGGGGTTATGATGAGTAATTCCGTATCCGGTTCAACAATGGGCCCGCCCGCTGATAATGAATATGCGGTTGAACCGGTGGGGCTTGATATAATCACACCGTCTCCGGGGAAATTATCAACGAAAGTATCGTTTACATATGCCTTAATATGAATTATTCTGGAAAGGGCGCCCCTTCCGATTACGAAATCATTGAGCGCAATATCCTTTATCGGCGGCTTGTCCCTTTTATGGATAAGGGCATCAAGCATCATTCTTTCCTCAATTTCATAATTTCCGCTAAAGAGCTTTCCAATAGATAAATCAATGTCATCCTTTTCTACTTCAGTCAGGAAACCCAGGTTTCCAAGGTTGATACCGAGGATGGGTATATCCTTTCTGTAGACCTTTCTGGCTACCTTCAAGAAGGTTCCGTCGCCTCCCAGGCATACTACCATATCGCTTTGTGCAATCATTCCGTCATCACTCCCACATGGTATTCCCATGCCGGATTCCTTCGCAAGCCGGGCAGACATCAATGCGCTGCCGCCATGCTTTGTAATGCTTTCTGCAAGAAGCTTTGTATATACATAATCAACATCTCTGTCCCCATTTGTAAAAATGCCGATTCTTTTCATCTAATCCTCCAAGACTGCTAACTATAAGCGGTTTTCAAGTGCCGGAAAACGTCACATCGCTCCTGAGCGAATTTCTAAATGGGACGTTTCTCTGTTAACATATTATACCGTATATTTATTCAAAAAACAATTAAACACCGCGGGGACGGTCTCTCAGTGGGGACGGTTCTCCCAAAGCATGGTGACGGTTCTTCGGAAGAACTGTCACCCTAGATATCCAGCTCATCATGAGAAGCCTGTACAGTTTTGTCTATATTGGGCAATATTTCCCGCATATCACTTAATCCGTCCTCTAAAGACAAATAGCATAAATATTCAATGTTTCCCTCCGGACCCTTTATCGGCGAATAAGTGATGCCTTTAAGCAGAAATCCTATGGCGACTGCAAATGTCACCACATCCTCCACAACCTGCCGGTGAATTGAAATGTCCCGTACGACACCATGCTTTCCTACCTTATCACGGCCCGCCTCAAACTGTGGCTTGATTAAGCACAGCACCTCGCCCTTTTCCTGGTTGAGCAGCGTATATACTGTTGGAAGCACTTTTTTTAATGAAATAAATGAAACATCTATTGACACGAAATCCGCTATGATTCCAACTTCCTCCGGCTTAACATAGCGTATATTTGTTCTTTCCATATTGATGACGCGTTCATCATTCCTTATTTTCCAAGCCAATTGGCCATATCCTACATCGATAGCAACAACCTTTACCGCACCGTTTTTTAGCATACAATCGGTAAATCCGCCTGTAGAAGCACCCACATCAATGGCTGTTTTCCCTTCAAGCTCAATGTTGAATTCACTAATTGCCTTCTCCAGCTTCAAGCCGCCTCTGCTTACATAGGGGTTCATGTTTTCCTTTAACTCAATCTTTGCATCTACATCGTAACTGCTACCGGCTTTATCGGCTCGCTGCCCATCCACAAAAACAAGTCCTGCCATAATAGAGCTCTTCGCCCTTTCACGGCTTACACACAGGCCTTTTCGAACCAACAGTACATCTAACCTTTCTTTCCCCAATAATCTACCTCCCGGGATTAGCCGCTTATAGGTTTCCAAATAATTATCATACCTATTTCCCCTCGAGCATCCTTACTATATCATGACTTATTGTTACAGCATCAAGACCGTATTTCTCAAAGATCTTTGCCCTACTCCCATGAGTAATCGGGATGTCCGGGAAGCCAAATACTCCGCTCTTCACTTTCATACCGTTTTTGCTGACGAGCTCCAGGATATTACTGCCGAATCCGCCCTGAATACAGTTGTCTTCAATCGTGGCCAATGCACTTGTTTTGACGACACTTTCAAGAATCATTCTCGCATCAAGGGGCTTAACAAATCTCGCGTTGATAATCTCAGCATGTATACCCTTTTTCAAGAGCAGGCTGGCCACCTGCAAGGCAATTTCTACCATGTTTCCCACTGCCGCAATTGTTATATCCTCACCTGTAAGAAGCTTGACCCCTGTACCGTACTGAATCGGATTGGACTGGGCAAGCTGCCTTTTTCCGGTGCCACGGGGGTATCTGACTGCGATTGGACCCTCATGGCTAAACACAGCAAAATCCAGCATCTGTTCAAACTCATTGTAGTCACAGGGCACAGCAATTGTCATGTTCGGTATAGAGCTTAAATATGACAGATCGTAAATCCCCTGATGCGTTTCGCCATCTTCACCTACAAGACCCGCTCTGTCAATGGCAAAGACAACATGAAGATTTTGGAGTGCAACATCATGAAGTATCTGATCATATGCTCGCTGCAAAAAAGTAGAATAGATTGCCACGACTGGCTTAACTCCTGCCCTGGCCAGTCCTGCAGCAAATGTTACTGCATGCTGTTCCGCTATCCCCACATCAAAAAACCTTCCTGAATACAGCTTAGAAAACTCATCCAGCCCCGTTCCCGATGTCATTGCAGCCGTAATCGCCGCAAGCTTCGGTTCTCTTTCAGCCATTTCCATCATCTTCTTGCCGAAAACATCTGAATAGCATGCACCGTTACTTACCTTAACCTCGCCCGTTTGAATTTCAAAGGGTGCCACTCCATGAAAATTCTGGGGTTTATCTTCAGCGTAGCTGTATCCCTTCCCCTTCTGTGTCATCACATGGATAAGCACAGGCCCTTTAAGTCCTCTGGCCCGGGAAATAACCGTCGTTAGCTCGTCAATATCATGTCCATCAATGGGACCGATATACTTTAGCCCCAGATCTTCGAAAATGATACCGGGCATAACCATATACTTTATCGTTCCCTTGGCACGATCCAAGGCACGAGCAGCAAACTTTCCTACCGAAGAAAATTTGTTCAGAAATATATCCAGATCCTCTTTCGCTTTATAATAAATAGGCTGTGTTCTGATTTTGCTAAGATGGCGTGAAAGTCCTCCTACATTTTTATTGATAGACATTTCATTATCATTAAGTATAATAATCAGGTCATTAGGTGATCGTCCGGCATCATTCAATGCCTCAAATGCCATACCGCCGGTCATCGCTCCATCGCCTATCACCGCCACTACCGAATAATCCTCATTAAGCAAGTCCCTTGCCTTGGCAAATCCCAGCGCTGCAGAAATGGAAGTGCTGCTATGTCCCGTATTAAAGCAATCGCAATCGCTCTCACAGCTCTTTGGGAAGCCTGAAATACCATCAATCTTGCGTAATGTATTAAACTGTTCCTTACGTCCTGTGATTATCTTGTGGACGTAAGACTGATGTCCCACATCCCAAATAATTTTGTCCCGAGGGGTGTCAAATATCTTATGTAGCGCCAGCGTCAATTCAACAACACCAAGATTTGAAGCTAGGTGCCCCCCTGTAATAGAAACCTCTTCAATCAAAAACTGTCTAATCTGTTCAGCAAGGGTTTCCAATTGCCCCAGATTAAGCTTTTTGACATCATCGGACGAGTATATATGATCGAGCAGGCTTTCCTTCTCGTCTTTATTCTTATTTGATTGATTTTTACTTAACATTGACTAATTTCCTTTTTCTCTTGAAATTAAATAATTTTCCTTTGATAAAGCTAATTACAACACTAACCTTATATATTATATAATTACTGTTGCGAAGTGCAATCGTTTTTCCAAGCGCCTTTCCGCCTACCGTTAACGCAGTAATCAACCCGGCCATTACAAGCTCGGCCACTGTCGCACCTTTTTGGTTTCCGACAATTCTTATAATAATATAGGCACCTGCTGCCCCGCTGATAATACCGCATATATCCCCAATGACATCATTGCATACATTAGAAACCTTGTCTGCATTTCGTATAAGCTTTATAGCCTGTTTAGCTCCGGACAGTTTTCTTGAGGCCATCGCATGAAAAGGCGTTTCTTTGGCAGCCGTCACCGCGGTCCCAATAATATCAAAGACAATATTTATTAAAATAATTATAGAAATAACTAAAAGAGCTATGATTATTCCGGCTTCCTGTAAGACTCTTGAAGAAGCAACCGTTAAAACTGCGGAAACGATAAAAGACAAAACTGTTACAGTTATAATCCAAATAAGATCATTCTTTTTTGAACCGGCAACCTTAGATTTTGATTTAAACTTAATCTTTTTATTATCTTCAGGATGCCTGTTATGGTCAACCACTGATAACCTCCAAATTTTTAGGGGGACACAATGAAGTGCCCCCCTCCATTAAAAACAGTTGGCAATATGTTGGGTAAATTTTGCGGCTTAGGTCAGGTAGGATTTCCCCCGGAAGTGCTGAAATGTCACCATAATCAGCGGTTTCCCTTTAAACCTCCGGCCGCCACGTTACCGCCTGCGAAGCCTGATTACCACTTAGTCCACACTACAATCCCCAACATATTTCATTAGAACAGTCTAGGGGTTTTCCCCGACAGTCTGGTCGCTTCTTAGCCTCTTTTGCAAATATGGTTTCAAACAGCGATAATGCGCTCGTACCGGCCAGTACTCATGCATCTGATCCATTATCCACCATACCCACTCAAGGCAGGCTACACTGTTCACAGCATCGAATGATACCGCATAACAGGTTCAATCCCTGATCGTAGTCAATGACGGTCATGCTATGGATCGGATTTGCTTCGCACAATTCCTTTGACAAAACATAGCCCGCTTTTCTTCCACAACTCAGGGTCTCCACGGTAAAGGGGTCAACGCCTGCATGCCATTGCAGATCGCCCCTAAACCTTAACTCCCAGCATCGACCCACCACTGGGCGTAGCAAGCCGACACCAGGAACTTCATCGATATGCCCTTTAGCGGATTTTTAGGCCCGCCCTTAGAAACGCCAGTACTGACTAGAATACTGCGCCATCTTGTTTATTAGAATAGTATTATAACATGGATTTCGAATAAATTAAAATGTTTTCGGTCAATGATCACGATTCTTCACGAACAGTGCCATTTCTCTAAGGAAGGATGCCCTATCTCCAAAGCATCCAAGTGCATTCACAGCCGTCGCGACTGCTTTTTCAAGCAATTCCCCCGCTTGCTCAACACCAAGCAATGTAACATATGTGGATTTCCCCGATTCGGCATCACCTCCGGTGGCCTTGCCCATAAGCTCCATGCTACTCTCCACATCCATAATATCATCCTTGATCTGAAAGGCCAGTCCGAGACTCTCTGCATATATCCTAAGCTGTTCGAATTCATCCTCAGCTGCTCCGCAAAGGATTGCACTTGAAAGCACAGGTGCCTTTATGAGAGCTCCGGTTTTGCATTTGTGCATAAACTCAAGGGTTTCCCGGGAAACGGCCACGCCCTCCGATTCCAAATCCACAACCTGACCGCGTATCATTCCATCCGCCCCCGAGCTTTCGGCAATTACCCTCATAGCTTCGATTTTCTCTCTTTGTCCCAAATCATTTTTTTGCGTATAGGACAGCATCAGTTCATAAGCTTTGTTTAACAGTGCATCTCCGGCTAATATCGCCATTGCCTCGCCGAAAACCTTGTGATTCGTTGGAATTCCTCTTCTATAATCATCATTATCCATAGCAGGCAAATCATCATGTATGAGGGAATATGTATGTATCATTTCTACGGCGCATGCGTATGGCAGTACCTCATTCTGGTCGCCGCCCAGCATTTCACACACTGCCAGCGCTAAGACAGGCCTGAGCCTTTTCCCACCGGCCATCAGGCTGTATTTCATCGCTTTATAAACATTTGACCCAGAGCCATCATCTATGCTCAGATAGTCATCTAGCGCATTATTCACTATTTGAGTAAGCTTATCAAAGTGTTTGTTAAACTCCATTCTCTCCTCCATTATACCGGCATTTCCTTTTCTACAATACCGTCCTCTCCTTCAATCAGCATTGTGATGCTCCGTTCCGCTTCGTCCAGCTTTTTGCTGCAGTACTTGGTCAATTCAACACCTCTCTGGAAGCACTGAATGGATTCATCCAGCGTTAATTCGCCCTTCTCCAGCTTATTTACAATCTCCTCCAAGTCAGTTACAGCCTGTTCAAAGGTTTCTTTTTTTTCAAGATGTTCAATTGATCCGGACTGCTCCTTTTGCTCGGTCTTCACAATTTCCTCACTTATACTAATCTGCACACTCTTTTCCTTCATCCCACTCATCTTACATCCCCCCTAATATCTTCCACGGTACAATTCAGCCGTCCATCCATTAAGAACACTTCGATCCTATCTCCTATACGTACCGACTTTATTGATTTTACCAGAGTATCGTCCTTTTTAGATCGGATTATACTATAGCCACGAGCCAATGAATTCAGCGGACTAAGCGTGTCAAGCTTCGCAGCTAATGTAGACAGCATGCTTCTGTACTTATTATTGGCTGCCGTAAGAGCGTTCACCAGATAACGCTTTTGCACATCAAGCATCAAACGCTCCTGATAGACTTTATTATAAGGTTGCCTAAATGCAACACTATCGCCAAGCCGTTCCAATCTCATCCTATCCATGGATGTCTTTTTCAGCATGGCATTTCGCAGCCTCATTCTAAGACTATCCAGGCGATTTTCCACAACTGACCTCTCCGGCATAACCAACTCGGCAGCTGCAGAAGGCGTAGAAGCCCTCACGTCTGCTACAAAATCAGAAATGGTAAAGTCCGTCTCGTGACCAACAGCAGAAATCACCGGAATGTGTGACTCATAAATGCTCCTTGCAACAATTTCTTCATTGAAGGCCCACAATTCCTCAAGAGAACCTCCTCCCCTTGCGATAATGATTACATCCACATTACCCAGTTGATTCAGGCGGCAGATTGCCCGGGCAATCTGGCCTGCAGCCTGATTCCCCTGAACCTGGACAGGATATACCTTTATATTGACATTATAGAATCTTCGACTGAGTACATTTATTATGTCCCTCACAACTGCACCGGTTGATGAAGTAACCACACCGATTGCGCTCGGTATAAAGGGAAGCCTCCTTTTTCGTCTCTCGTCAAACAAACCTTCTGATAGAAGCTTTTTCTTAAGCTTCTCAAAGGCAACATGAAGAGCACCGACACCGTCAGGCTGCATTTCCTCTGCATAAAGCTGATATTGCCCATCCCGTTCAAAAACAGATATGTAGCCGCGAATGAGCACCTTCATGCCATCCTCCGGTAAAAATGCAAGGGTGGAAGCGTTGCCACGGAACATAACAGATTTTAGCACACCTTTTTCATCTTTGAGGGTGAAATAGAAATGTCCGGAGTAATGGTTCTTAAAGTTGGAAATTTCTCCCCTTACCCATAATCCGGATAAAACAATATCCTTAGAAATCAAACCTTTTATATGCTTATTGACTTGTGAAACAGACAGAACTTTCTTGGTTGTCATTATATTCAGCCGCCACCATCATGTTTTTCAACAGATGAGTCCTTGTTTGGTATTTTACTCAATATCCCATTAACAAAAGAACCGGCGTCCTCATTGCTGTATTTTTTAGCAAGCTCCACCGCTTCGTTAACAGAAACGCTAAATGGTATGTCTTTTCTGAAGCATATCTCATAAATACTCAATCGCATTATGCAAAGGTCAACTTTGGAAATCCTGCCGATTTTCCAGCCCCTAGAATGGGTCTCTATCAGGTTATTTACAAACTCCAGATTTTTATGAACTCCATCAACAACATCGCTTATATAAACCTTGTCATTTTCAGAAAGTGAATTTTCTTGAAGAAAAAGCTTTTTCTGCTCTTCTATGTTATCTTTTTGAAATTCCATCTGGTATAAGAGCTTCATTGCCATATCTCTGGAGGCTCTACGTCCCATCTGCTTTCCTCCCTTTGATCTCTACCGATAAGTTCCTGGCGGCAAAACCCTGTCCAGAAGGTTCTTTATATAATCCTTGTCCTCGTGTATCCTCTTGCCAATATAATAACCCACACCTGTAAATATTGCAATAAGAAGCACTTTAAAAAATCCGATAAGTAATATAAATACAGCTATGAAAAACCCAATAACAGCACCGGCAACTTGACCCTTATGGTTTGCGCAATATGTTAAGATTTTCTCGAAACTCATCCCAACACCTCCCTATTCAACCCTTGGTTTGCTGGTAATTCCCGTGTATATGCTTTCAACAACTACCCTCACCTGCTTAACCGTTATACCGGATGCATCCTCCACCGCATTCTTCACACGTCCCTGTACTTCCTCAGAAATGACCGGTATGCTCAAATCAGGCATGACTATTATGCGAACCTCTATTTCTACACCATCATCAGCTTTTTTTACCAAGGTCTTGGTTTCCTTAATGCCGTTCACTTTTCTGGAAGCATTTATCGCAATATTTTCGATAGAATTAAGAGATATTTTAATCTCTCCAATATTAGTATGTTTACTGACAGCTTTTTTATCCTTATTGCTTCTCACGCCCGATAGCAGGAAAATAATGCTCAGTACGAAAAATAATAGTGAAATGATAAAGACAACAATCCTCAGCGCGCTTGCCTCGTTTGCCAAAATGGCTTCCGAGATGCTACCCGAAATATCCACAAAGGCTTGCGGATAAATTGCGATGTACATGCCAAAGGCAGACAATATAGCCATACAAAAGGCATAAAAGGCTAACAGAACTCTGAAAAATATATTCATAAACAGACCACCTTTCGGATTATCATTGATTTACATGTTATTATTCCCATAAACATTATAGTGTATTTTCCCAAAAAAATAAACCCTGATGGGTTTATCTTTAAAGTCTGCTTTACAATATTTAACGCAATTATTTGCTTTTTGTCTGTTCCTCAAGGAGCTCCCTTTTATGCTCTTTCTCGAGATTGACACCCTGTATGTGTATGTTTACCTCAACTACATTCAGACCCGTCATATCTTCAACCGCCTGTTTAACCTTTTCTTGTATCGTCCATGCAACATCCGGTATGCGGAAGCCATATTCAACAATGATGTAAAGATCAATGGCAGCTTCCTTTTCTCCGACCTCAACCTTAACACCCTTTGAAAGATTCTTACGCCCAAGTGCCTCGGCAATACCACCGGCAATACCACCACTCATACTTGTGACCCCGGGCACTTCTATTGCAGCTATGCCGGCAATTATCGCAACAACCTCGTCAGTAATCTTGATCGTTCCTATTTCGTTAACAACACTGGGGACATTTTCATCCATAGCCTACCTCCACCGGGTTTATTAAATTATTATATCACTTTTTCATCATAAAGTAAAACCAATCGCACTTTTCAAAACAAAGCCTTGCACTTCAAAACAAAGGCTTTATATGAATATCCTCGACCTGCGCATTTCCCTGTCTGATAACGATATCGGTGATTTGCGCGGCCTGTGATCTAGAAAGGCTTGGGGTTTTGACCACAATATCAACGCTTCCATCATCTGCAAACAATATGAACGTATCCTCAAATCCCATCTTGTTGATTAACGTCTCAATTCTCATTTCCTTTTCGGAATTCTCTGTTAGCATAATCATCTTTTCGTGGGCTTCTGTGATAATCTCCTCGCTGGCATTAGCATCCTCCGTGATTGCCTTCAGCGATTCGTTACTCTTGCTCCTGCTCTGTTCCTTATCCATTCTTGCCTGCACAAAATAATTATTTGCTATTTTGGAGGCAGTTATGTTATTTTGACCATTTGTCTCTTCTGCCAGACTAAACTCTGAACCTTCCAGACCTTCATTGTAGATTTCATTGTCTACGTATACTGCTTCTCCGAGTCTTCCTTCCACATCCGTCGATGTGCTCCCCTGCCTGTAACTATACTGCAAATAGCCAGCTATCACAATCACAAGGACCAATGCCAAAATGACTATTTGCTTTCTCTTAAAAACCATCATGTCTCTGCCCCCTTTTTTTGAGTGTTCTAAAGGTAAAACAAAAAACTGCAAACAAGTTTTTCGTTTTTTGTCCCACTCAATAAATAATATATTCAAGTCTATTTGCGTTTATATCTCTTTTTCTGAAAACCCCCCTACTTTTTTCTCTGGACAACCTCAACTCTGTGCAAGGGAATATCCAGAGCTACCCTTACTGCATTTGTGATGCGCTCTCTGACCTCAATATTATCAGCGCCCTCTGCAACTACCAAAACTCCTCTTACCTCGGGCTCGTTCTTTTTCAATATCACCGGAGCATTACCGCCATCGGAAGAATCCTCATAGGCCAGCGTACTGTCAGAATCCTCCTGCGTGATGGTTCTTGTACCACCCTCATTATCCTTTTCCAGTGTGCTACTTTGGCTCTTTCTGGTGTCAAATGCGGGAATGTTTTCTTCACTGCTATCATAGGTGATCATAACATCTACCTTCCCCACACCCTGCATTTGAGATAAAATGGACTTCAGCTTTTCTTCCTTCGCATCAGCAGATGAACCGTCCCTTCGCAAAACCTCTGAAGTGTTTTCAGTTTTTTGCCGTTCCTGAGCCGTAACAGAAGTCCCTGATTTGTTTCCGCCGAAAAGCGCTGAACCTGCAATAATAACAATAACCCCGATAATTGCAACAATTACAGTGTTTTCAATCAACTTTTTCCTTTCCTGACCTTCAACCCATTCTTTTATGCGTTTTATGATATCCACGACCTCACCCCGCTTTTTTAGTAATTACAATATTCTCGCTACTGATTCCAAAAACAGCACCGATTTTTTCTTGTAATCGTTTTTTGAGTTCAGCCGGGCAATCTGTCTTAGCCGGCCGGGCTCTCATTATCTTATCTACATTGTCCACTTTTTCCACTATAATAGCTCCAATGCTTGCTGCTTTAGGAGAACCGTCCCCTTCCTTGTCCCCTTCCTTG
>CAYOKA010000007.1:23668-35753 GCA_964404395.1 uncultured Oscillospiraceae bacterium
GTCCCCTTCCTTGTCCCCTTCCTTGGGAGAACCGTCCCCCTCTTCGTCGAGGGTGATGTATAGATATGCGCGCCTGATTATTCCGAAGTCCTCTGATTGCGTATCCTCGTTGATGATGATATCAGCTTCAGCATCACTGACTCCCTCCACCTCTCGAGCATTATGCTCAATTTGCTCAATTATGTTTGCGCGGTAAACTTGGACGATCTGTTCAATCTGCTCCTGCTCCATGAGCTTACTGTTGTTGTCTATCTCAATTCTGCTGATCATATTGCTACCTACCGCCTGAGCGCCAACAAAGCTAAAATCCTTTCCTGACAGTTCAAGCAGGGGATTGATGATTGTAATTATCATAATAGTTCCCATTGCAATGCCTGCATACTTCTTCATCTTCCCTTTGGGCAGCAGCATTTCTATGATTACTATGAACAGTACCAGTGCTACAATATTGATTGCCCATTGCTTAATAAAATCCGCCATTCGACCTCCTATCCAGGGGCAAAAGCCCTATCTCAAGCTTTACCCTATCTCAACATGGCGCTTACATTTCCTGCACTAATCAAGGCTGTTACCGATATCATGAACATAAACGCTACCGCTGCCGTTAATGCGAATATATTTAACATTGAGTTGGCCACATCATCAATGCACTTTGTGATTCCTCCTTCGGCAATCGGCTCCAACAGCGCACTTGCGCCCTTATAAAGTGCTACCAACGCAACAATTTTAATCAGCGGCACAATACATATGATTAGAATTCCTGCCAAGGCTGCCACACCCGCGGCATTCTTAATGAGCAGTGTACATCCTATTACTGTGTCTGTTGCATCTGCTAGTGTTTTGCCCACAACAGGGATAAAGGTGCTGATAGCAAATTTAGCAGCCTTGCTGGTTGCTCCGTCAATTACTGCTCCTAGGGAGCCTTGCAGCGATACGGCAATAATAAACACCGTTAAAATTGCGCCCAAAGTCCAGACAACTATTTTGCTAACCAAATTTGCCAGCCTTGCCAGCTGTATTTTTTCCGAAATATTATTAACTATTTTTAAAACGGTCGATAGAAACACAAGTGGCACAAATACATTTTTAATAACAGTTGCTGATATTTCGACAATCAGCAGTATAGCAGGATGCAGGATGCCACCCGCTGTGATATTTCCCCCGGAGATCAACAGAGCAAGCATGACAGGAATGGCTACATACATAAAAGCAATCATCTTATCAATAATACCTGTCCCCAGTTTCACCACTGTTCCGAAGCTGACCAGCAGTACTGATACTATAACGATATAGCATACATAAAATGCAACCTGACCAACACTTTCATGTAGAAAATTTGCCTGTAGATTTTTAAGCAGAGCACATAACACAACCATTACGGTAAGCTTCACAAAAATACCAAGATTCTGATATAGCTCCTTGAATAGAAACCGAAGCGTATTGTTTCCAATACCTTTTAAATCAAAGCCCAGCTTCCCTTCTGTCACATCCTTAATAAATTCATCTGCACTAAATTCGCCTAATATTTTGGAGATATCTTCATCAATATATTTTTCGATTTCGCTCTTGACAGTGTCAATCCCGCCTGCTCCTGCTTGTTTTTCAATGAGCCCTGCTGCTACAATAGCTGTAGATGTTTTCCCCGTTGTTTCTTCCGCTGCTATGCAGAATGGCTGTGCTAAAAATGTTGCAAGCATAAATAATGAGCTCATCACTAAAACTACTCTTATTTTCCCGTATATGTTAATACGCATTCCCTTTATCCTCCTGTCATGGCATGATTTCCATGATCAGATCCAGCATGGATGTAATAATCGGCACTGCCAAAACAACAATAATGACCTTTCCCGCCAGTTCAATTTTAGATGCAATTGCGCTCTCCCCTGCATCCTTGCAAATCTCGGCACCGAACTCTGCAATATAGGCAATTCCGGTAATCTTCAAAACAGTTGCAAAATATACAGGCTTGATTCCTGCTTTTTCTGCATAATTTCCAAGGACATCAACTACAGCTGATAATTTTGATACAAGAAGCATGAAAATAACAACACCCGTTACGATACTCACCTGAACAGCTATTTCCGGCTTCTGTTTCTTGAGTATAATTATGAGGATAGTAGCCACAAATCCAATTCCGATAATCTGTATTATCTGCACCTAAATCAACTCCCCAACAGCTTAGTCCAATTTGAAAATAGTTTTCACTGTGTCAAATAGTACAGCAATCTCCTTAACAACAATCATCAGCACTACTATAAGGCCTGCCAGCGTAGTCATCATCGCCTGCTCTTCCCTGCCCGACCTGATAAGCAGCTGATTGAGCACCGCAACAAGTATTCCAATCGCAGCAATTCTGAAAATCAAATCCACACCCATAATACTGTCAACCCCTTTTTACTGATTCCTGTTAATCCGGCAATTTTTCGACCATGCAAATTGCCATTTATCCATAAGCGTTACTACAGATCCAATATGCTGTGTCACCTATGTATCGCAAGCCCTTATCCTGTAAGCCAACTTACTGCCGTCACAGCAGCACTATTACTACCGCAATGCCGCCCAGCACGCCAAGGCTCTTGTACATATTTTCATTCTTCCTCCTGCTCTCCTCGGCCTTATCCTCCTGAAGCTTCAGCTGTCCCAATGTCAGTCGGATGTTCTTTATCTGCCCATCCAGGTCCGTATTCCCCAGCATCTTACCAAAGGCCAAAAGGATTTCCTCATCCTCCTTATTAAGAGCTGTCCTGCATATACACTGCTTAACTGCCCTCTCCCATGCCTCGGAAGCACTAATTGTCTTATTCTTTTTTAATATCTCAATGGTTCTTGTAAAGAAAGCACATGTGTCAGATCCTCCAATTCTGCTAATCCTTTCAAAAGCCTCCATAATCACATCCGACAGGTAGCTAATCTGGTTTTCAAACATCTGCAAAATACTTTGCAGCTCTCTTAATTGTGCAGGTCTTCTCTTACAGTCTCGCGACAGTATGAGACCTAAAAAGCTGCAGGAAACTATAACGATAATACTGCCGGTAAGTTTAAAAAGCATATTCAACAGCCCCCGTAAATGGATTCCATGTTTTTACCATCGATTACCTCCACTAGCGTCCCCGGACCATTTGCGTTACCCAGCACAATATATCTGTCAAAAACCTTATCCTCGATCAGCTTTAGCACCTCGCGTCTGCTTTTCATTTCTGAAACATTATATCCGTGGGCAGTTGTAATAATCCGTACACCCGCATTCAAGACACTATGTATCGCCTCCCGGTCACCCTCATTTCCAATTTCATCGGTAATAATAACTTTAGGCGACATAGCCCGGATCATCATCGGCATACCGATTCTTTTCGGGCATCCATCCAGCACGTCTGTCCTTAGTCCCACATCATTGTGTGCAACACCCTTTTGACAGGCAGCAATCTCAGATCTTTCGTCTACTATTCCGACCTTTACCCCCTTGAATCCCAGCTGTGGGAGACCGTTCCCCAAGGATCTTGCAATATCTCTGAGAATGGTTGTTTTTCCGCATTGGGGCGGAGATATGATAAGGGTGTTATAAATATCCGAATTATTTCTGATAAGATACTTGATTGCTCTTCCTGAACATCCAAATATTTGATTTGCCAATCTGATGTTCAGGCCTGATATATCCTTTATGTTTTTTACAAAACCGCCATCAAGGATGACCCTTCCGGCAAGACCGACTCGATGCCCACCTTTGATTGTTATATAGCCATTTTTGATTTCTTCCTGATATGCATATATCGAGTTTTCGCTCATCAGCTCCAGTGAACCTCTGATGTCCTCCTGAGTTACAATAAAAGCTCCTACAGGTTTTGCCGACAATAAATTATCTGCTCCGATAAACCATTCCTTATAATAATTTTGCAGAACAAGTGGCTTGTCAGCCCTCAGGCGTATTTCCTCCAAAGGCTCAAGACCATATATGATTGCATCCTCTATAGCTGCTGCTACTCTCTTTGCAAGCATCGGCAATATATCTCGTCTTAGGCTGCTTGCACTGGTGTTTTTCAGGCTTCGGCCGCCACTGTTTCCCATATGTACTCCTCACTTTTTTCTGTATGGTATTTGCAACACATCAGCAAAACACCGCAGTCATTAATATAACTATTAGGCTTTGTCCAATTTTATGACAACGAAATTAACGTGCAATAAAGGAGCCCCTACGCACGCAAAAAGCCGTCCACTGTTGTGAACGGCTCATATTTTCAAAGGGGACGGTTCTCAAAAACCCTTTAACGCAGAATCCCAATTTCCTTTAGAGGCCAGAACCTGAATGCTGCCCTTCCCTCAACCTGTCTCCGATCAATAAGGCCAAAGATCCTGCTATCCTTGCTGACTTCCCTGTTATCTCCGAGCACTATGTATTTCCCATCAGGTACCTTTACCGGAAAAGAAAACTCTCTTTGACGAGTCACTCCCTTTGCATAAGGCTCCTGAAGTTCCTTTCCGTTGAGATAAACCTTCCCATCCTTAATATCAACTTCATCTCCCGGCACTCCGATTACCCTCTTTACAAGCCGGATATTTGTCTTTCTCTCAATCGGTTTGATTATATCAGATACATCCGTGAAAAATATATTGAGCTTATCGATATATTTTTCCGGAAGCTCATCCTCGATATAAACAATAATGTCTCCTCCTGTCGGGTCAGCGAAGGCATAGCTCCATTTTTCAACAAACAGATGCTGACCCTCCATTAGCGTATCCTGCATAGATGTCTGCCGCACCTGTGTTGTTGCAAAAACCGCCGTATTCAGCAACGTTACCAGTATAAACGCTGCTGCAAACACAATAATCCACTCCAGTATCTCTCTTAATACTGCTTTCAAAATCGTCATGATAACACCCCTAAATCATTTGGTCAAAGTCAATAACAACACAAAGAGCTCGTAGCATAAATTGAAGCAAACAGCTACAATAAAAAGTGGGTCACCTATTTCTAATGACCCACCCTGCTATCAATCCGGTTCAATCATCCTGCACATCTTCTTTATCTATACATTCTTCACAGTCACAGGACCATTCGATTTCGATTTCTTTGTGGCAATGGGGGCAAAGAACGGAATCCTTCTTCATGTAAGCGTCTACAAGATTAACTGTCCCCCCACAGTGAGGACATCCAAACTCTGTATTACAAATATCCTCCTCAACGCCCTCCCCACAGTCACATTCGTCATCATCTTCATCTTCGTATAAAAGGCTTTCAATCTCACCAAGATCCTCGTCTATTTCATCCACCTGTTCGCTAAGCTGCTCTTGTACTTCTTCAATGTCGTCCACTGTTATTGCTATATCATTTAAAACATCAATAATAGCTCTAAACAGCTTTCCCTCATTAGTGGAATCACTAATCTGCATTCCCTCAGCAAGACCCTTCAAATAGGATACCTTCCCTTTTAAATAATCCATAACAGCCTCCATTTCTTCGCACACAATTGGCTAACTTATTTCCACTTCTCATTACTATTCCCGCCGACAATCAAGTTTATCCACACTACAGCAGCCTCTAAAGTTCCGGCTCTTAGCACATATTCACTAAGCCTATGCCCTTTCCAAATAATCCCCCGTCCTTGTATCAACTCTGACTATATCACCCTGATTAACAAAAAGAGGAACCTTGATGGTTGCGCCGGTTTCCAGTTCAGCCGGTTTTGTCGCTCCTGTAGCCGTATCTCCCTTAAATCCGGGTTCTGTTTTTACAACTTCGAGCTCAACAAATGTAGGAGGTTCTATGCCAAATACATTTCCTTTGTAAGAAAGAATTTTAACTGTCATGTTTTCCTTAACAAACTTGAATAAGTCGCCAATAGTCTCCTTATTTATCGGCATTTGCTCATAAGTCTCTGTGTCCATGAAATAGAACAAATCACCATCATTATAGAGATACTGCATGTCCTTCCTCTCAATATGAGCCCTTGGCATTTTATCCGTCGGGGTGAATGTCCTTTCAATAGTAGCTCCGGTAATAATGTTCTTAAGCTTCGTTCTGACAAATGCAGCACCCTTGCCTGGTTTTACATGCTGAAACTCAACCACCTGAAATATTTGATCATCCAACTCAAACGTAACACCGTTTCTAAACTCACCTGCTGTTATCATACAAATAATTCCTCCGTTCATTCGTATTCAGTACGCAATTCTTTTGACCTTCTACAAAACAAATAGCTCTTTACTTGCTTTTGTTAAAATGTCAGCCTTCACTCCATTTACAACCACCATGTCCTCTATCCTGACTCCACCAAGACCAGGCACATAGATTCCCGGTTCTACTGTAACAACCATGCCGTCCTCCAATATCAAATCCTCTCTCATTGAAAGGGAAGGCTCCTCGTGAATCTCAAGACCAACTCCATGTCCCAGTCCATGTCCAAAGTATTCGCCAAATCCTTCATCGGCAATGTACTGCCGTGCAACAGCGTCCACATCCCGTCCGCCAATTCCGCTTCTGACAGCCTCCAGACCCTTCTGGTTGGCATCTAGAACAATTTTATAGATTCTTTCTAACTCATTGTTAGGAGTGCCTAAAAAAACTGTTCTGGTAATGTCGGAGCAATAGCCTTTGTACAGAGCCCCGAAGTCCATTGTAATGACATCGCCTTCTTCAATTTTTTTATCAGAGGCAACGCCGTGGGGCATCGATGCCCTGTAGCCCGAAGCAATAATCGTATCGAATGACGATCCGCTAGCACCCAACTGCCTCATATGATGTTCCATTTCAGCCGCCAGCTCAATTTCGGCCACACCTGGCTTTATAAAAGGCAGAATATGCAAAAACGCCTTGTCAGCGATATCCACCGCTTCTTTAATAATCTTAATTTCCGACTCATCCTTTATCCTTCGCAGTTTCTCAATAAGCTTGCCAAGGGGGACAAGTCCTTTCACCTTAAGCTTTGCGGCATACTCTTCATATTGATAAAAAGTCAAATGACTGTCTTCAAAAAACAGCCTTTGAATGCCATCACTTTCAATAAGATTATTCAATACATTATCGGCATTTCCTGTATATTGAATAATCTCAAAATCGGGGGCTTGCAATGCTGCCTGTTCTACATACCTAAAATCCGTCAGCAATACTGTGCGATTTTCACTGATGTAAATAACCGCCGATGTGCCTGTAAATCCGGATATGTACATGTAATTAACACTCTTTGTAATAAGAACCGCGCCTGTAGTTCCGAGCCCTAATTCATTTCGAAGCTTTTTGATTCTTTTTTGGAATAAATTTGACAACCTTCCCTCTCCTTTTTGTCAATTGCCATTACAACAGTGCTGCCGCATGTATTGCCATAATATAGCTGTTTGCTCCAAATCCACAAATTTGTCCTGTGCAGACCGGCGCAATCACCGATTTGCTTCTGAACTCTTCCCTTGAATGGATATTGGACATGTGCACCTCAATACACGGTAGCCCCACTGCTTTAATAGCATCTCTGATTGCTATGCTGTAATGGGTATATGCACCGGGGTTTATGATGATTATATCATATTTATGCCTGGCTTCATGTATTTTATCGATAATTTCACCCTCGTGATTGGACTGAACAAAATCTGCATCTATTCCAAGCAGTTGAGCTTCATCTGTAACAACTGAAGCAATTTCAGACAGAGTTGCTGTTCCATAAATGTCCTTTTCTCTTGTCCCAAGCAGATTGAGATTAGGACCGTTTATAACAATAATCCTTTTTTGCATATTTCACCTTCATCCCTTCATAGCAGCTTTCCCATATGGGCATTTTGCACTGTTAACATCGCAAAAGCCTTTTACAAATTATGCCTGGGCTTTCTCTTAACAAGAACAGCCGCCTTAGTTAAGGCCGCAACAACATCAACCTCAAACTGTTGGCTCAATGTGTTGATCTTCGAATAAAGCTCCCCCTTCTCAGTAACAATGTATTTAGGAGGCAGGTCATTGAGTGCAATAGCCGCAATATCCAACATACATTTGTCACAGGTGCACACGTTGATATCGGTCAACACTTCCTCCATCTGCCCAAATACTATTTCCTCCATATAGTTCTTAATCTGCGCCATATAATATCCCCCTCATAATGAATTTTCTATCATTTATTTTTACAGCTCTCGCAATCTCTAAACGAAACTAAATTCCCATAAACCAGTTCGCCATGTCCCATCCATACAAAATTGTCACCAAAGCTCCAATGACAATAAATGGGCCAAATGCAACAGTATCCTTCCGCTTTTTAATTCGGAATACCATAAGCATCAGTGAAACCACTCCGCCTAGCACAACCGATACAAAAAGTGCAACAAGGCAAAGCTTCCAGCCAAAAAACATTCCTATGGGTGCCATTAGCTTTACATCCCCCATCCCCATAGCATCGTCAGTCTTATATAGCAAAGACCCCAATATTGCAACCAGCAGCAGAAACCCCGACCCCGGCAGTAAACCGGCCAGGGGTGTCCACCATTTATTGTCCCCATATATTTCCGGCATCGGACTAAGGCAGTTGTATACAAAAAGAAGGATTCCGCCGGCCAAACCGACTATCACAAGGCCATTTGGTATTATTTTGTGATCTATATCTATAAAAAATACCACAATCAAAATAATCATTAAAAAAGCAAAGGCGAAGAAAGGAACCGAGATGCCGTATTTATGAAGCAAAGCGACAAATACCACCGCCGTAAGCAGCTCAATCAAAGGATATCTCAGTGAAATCTTTTCGCCACAATGCTTACATTTTCCCCTCTGGAATAGGTAGCTAAGAATCGGGATAAGCTCGAGTGCTGAAAGCTTACTTCCACAGGAGGCACAAGCCGAAGAAGGCAAAACAAAAGACTTCTTCAATGGTATGCGGTATATTAGCACATTAACAAAAGATCCAACCGCAAGCCCTAATATAAATACTATCCCATATACAACAGCCATACCCATCTGCCCTTATAACCCTTCTATACCATTTCTCCAGCATGAATTCTCCATTTTGTATAAAAAACCCTCTCAACCGTCCAAATATTTTAGAAAGACAGCAGATAGATCATTTAATGTATCCAGGGGCACAACCGTCCCCATCCAGATTTCAAAAGCTTTTACCCCCTGATAGAACAGCATTCCCGAACCGTTTACGGCCGTACACCCCTTTAATCTGGCTAATGACAACAGTTTTGTCTCGCTAGGGTTGTAGATTACATCGTAGACTATCTGATTCCGCCGAAAAGGAAAGTTGTCCTGCAGCGGACTGGCATCACTATTCGGATACATGCCCACAGCCGTAGCATTGACGATAATATCGCATTCCTCCAATGCATGATATGCCTCCCTTGAACCAAAATCAGGCGCTGTAACGGACGTGATTGGTGCTGTGGAGCCCGCTGTCGGACTGGTTGTGGAGCATTTGTCCATTTTACTGTCTTGCCTTTCGCACTCGAGAATTCGGGTTGCCTTTTCGGCGAGGCTTTGGGCTTTGGACTGTGTCCTGTTAATGATACAGATGCTTTCAGCCGCTTCTAATGCAATCTTTATGGTTAATGCTCTGGCGGTTCCTCCCGCACCAAGCATACAAACCTTTCTGCCGGCAAAAGTTGTCCCCGTTTGTTGGTTAAAAGCACGAATAAAACCGTCACCGTCAGTATTATATCCCCTGAGCCTACTGTTCCCTGTTAATTCATCCTCAACTATATTAACGGTATTTACAGCTCCCAGCATCTCAGCTTCTCCGCTAATCTCATCCAGGTATTCCAGGATGGCTCTCTTATAGGGTATAGTAACATTGAAGCCCTTGAAGCCATTCGCTTTCAGCCCGTTTACCGCCTTTCCCAGTTGTCTGCCCGATACATTGAGAGGGATGTAAATACCATTGATGCCCATAGAAGAAAAAAGGCTGTTATGAAGAACAGGGGACACAGTATGTTCCAGCGGGTTTCCAATTAACCCTGTCAATTTTGTCTTGCCGTTGACTCTCATATCCAAGCGCATTATCTACCCTGCCTTTAACCAAGTCCATCATTCTACCAAAAGATTGGTTCTATTTGGATTGCATCTTTTTTTACTATACCATAATTATGCTATAATTGCTCTTTATAGCGTCTCAGAACTCGGCTTTCAAAAATGCGCTTAAACTGCACAAATTTGCCTTCCTTTTGATCAATGGGTTTTACAAGAATAGTAAACATGCCCGCGCGATTTCCACCATACACATCTGTAAAAATCTGATCTCCAATAACGGCAGCATTCTCATTCTTGATGCCCATCATTCTGCAAGCCTTCTTAAAAGCTGCTGTCATAGGTTTCATCGCCCTGTGAAGGGCATAAAGCTGTAGCTTGTCATTGAATTTAATAACACGCTTTTTGGCTGCATTAGAGACAATACAGACCTTGTATCCCGCAGCCTTAATGCTTTCAACCCATTGAATCGCATTATCATCGGCCTCAGCCACATGATTTGGTACCAATGTATTGTCTATATCTAAAATCAAACCTGTAATATGATTTTCATCCAAAACTTCCTTGGTTATATCCCTTATGCCGTCAACAATAAGGGACGGATATAACATTTTCGACATAGTTGCCTCCACGTATTGTGATAATCTACCCTTATAAGTATCATATTTATGATAAATCCGCTTTAGTAATCATAGCAAAAAAGAGCAGCGTTGGCAACGTTGTCCAAAGCCCAATTCAGAAAAAGTAATATCACTGTTTAGCTAGAAAATCCATTGAAAAAGATCAGTTTGTCTGAGATCGTGTAGGTTTCATTAGGTACATCAATTTGGAGCCTTGTGAAGGCATCATCCGCTATCCCAAAAAGATCTTTTGGAATTGTTTCACCTCTTTCTTTTGCTTGGTTGTCGGTGTAATTAGTATTACTCGTATCATTGAGCGCAGTTTAATTTATTATGCTCCTGTCGCTCCCATCGGTTTTTATCCTATATTGTTTGTATTGTTCATCTACATAAATATCATAATATATCCATTCTCCTACTACATTTATGTTTTCGCTATCATCATCGTTCAACTTGCATCTTCCGCTTCCATCGGTTTTTATTCTATATATCTTGTTATCCTCGTCCCAATTAACATAGTATATCCAGTCACCCACTACGTTTATAAAAAGATTGGTATCATCAGTAATCATACTCCTGTTGCTGCCATCAGTCTTCATTTTCTCTATGTTTTCCCCCACCATCATCATTCCACTGTAAGCAGAATAATATATCCAGTCGCCCACTACATTTATGTTTTTACAACAATCAATTTTATTCAACTGGGATATCTCGCTTCCAACGATTTTCATTTTGAATATGCTACCGGAATTCCTGCTATTGTAATATATCCATCCATCTACAATAAACAATCTACAACATTCAGGCTGCCGTTACATTCAACATCGCTTATTATGGATCTTTTACTTCCGTCCGTTTTCATTTTATATATTTTTAATCATCCGTATTAAAGTAATATATCCAGTCATCTACCACGTTTAGACGACAGCACATATCATTACTTATCTGCTCTCTGCCGCTTCCATCAGTTCTTATTTTATATATTTTACTCCGTTCATTTTCATAATCCAATCCACAATAATATATCCATTCTCCCATTACGTTTATTTCAAAGCTATTATCATCATCATTTACCTTTCTTCTTTCACTTCCATCAGCTTTTATTTTGTATAATTTGAATCCATCACTTTGATTACTGTAATATATCCAATCACCCTGAATTGCAGCAATACCAAAGTTAACGTTATTTCCGACAGTATTTCCCCTTTGCTCCACATCATATATATATTCCACAATATCGCTGTGAACACCGCTGTCAGATATGCTTATCACTTTAACTACGGTCCTGCCGGCTCCTATCCAGATGGGACTATCATACACTCTGGAATTCTCATCGGGAGTTGTTCCATCCAGAGTATAATATATTTTCGAATCTCCCTGTGGGGAAGTAAAAACTACATCAAATGATTGGGTATATTTACCACTCTCAGCTCTAGAAACAGGTGCTTCCGGTTTTATCTCTTCTTGTATGTAGCTTGCTTTTTCATCTTCGTCTTCGTCTGGTTGAGATGAGGCGTTCAATCCTTTGTTAGCT